>JBEDKU010000339.1:0-7454 GCA_041172045.1 Verrucomicrobiota bacterium
GTGCCTACGGTCGCACCCGGGACATGCGTTTTTCCCAGACGGACAAGGCCCGGGCGCTGGAAGCCATGGAACTGATGGGCGTGGCAGGCATTCGCCACCGCCCCTTCGGAGAGCTATCTTCCGGCGAGCGCAGGCGATTTCTCGTCGCCCGCGCCCTCGTTCATCAACCGGAGGTGCTCGTGCTGGACGAACCTTCCACCGCCCTCGACTTCGCCGCCTCGCTGCATCTCATCGTCACTCTGCGCCAGCTCGTTGACCAAGGCCGCACCCTTGTCTGGGTGACCCACCATCCGGGCGAAATCCCGCCCGAGATCGATCGCGTGGTGCTTCTCAAGGAAGGCCGCATTTTCGCCGATGGCCCGAAACGCGAGGTGCTCACGGAGGGAATACTTGGACGCTTATACGACGTGCAACTCAACGTCCGCTGGTCCGGCGGTTGGTGCGACGTGCGCTTCCAGTGATGCGGAAATGTGAGATCTGAATCTGAAGATCGTGGTGGAGGACGCCGGACGGCGAAATTGAAACTAGAAGTTGCGCGATATTGCCGGAGCCTTCAAACTGCGCACGATGAAAAAAGCGAACATTGGATTTGTCGGCGTGGGAAGAATGGGGGCGAACATGGCGCGCCGTCTGGCCGACCTGGGCTATCCGATCACGGTGGTTTATGATCCCTACGCGTCGTTGGCCGCGTCCCTGGCGGTGGAACTGGGTTGTCAGGCGGCGGCGACGCTGGCGGAGGTGACCGCCGCCGCGGAGGTGATTTTCACGGTGGTGCCGGACGATGCGGCGATGCTGGAGATTTTTTCCGGCGACGAATCCCTGCTCAATGGAGCGGCCGGCAAGGTCTTCATCAACTGCGCGACGGTGAGTCCCGCCGTTCATGAATCCGTGAGCGAAGCGGCGCTGGCTGCGGGTGCGGAGGCTCTGGCCGCGAGCATGGCTTCGAGCATCACCCAGGCCCGGCAGGGCACGCTCTATCTGATGGTCGGCGGGGATGCGGCGGTGTTCGAGCGGATGGAACCGCTGCTCATGGATCTTTCCGCCTCGCTGAGGCACGTGGGGCCGGTCGGAAACGCCGCGAAAATCAAGGCGCTGGTGAACATGGTGATGAATATCAACACCGCCGGACTCGCCGAGGGGTTGGGACTCGGGGCGGCTCTCGGGCTGGACCTGCCCATGCTCAAGGAAATTTTCTCACAGACCGGGGCGAACTCCCGCGTGTTGGAAACCGACGGCGACGACATGATCCAGCGCGAGCACGAATGTTATTTCTCCGCCGCCCACGCCGCGAAGGACAGCGGCATCGCGAATGCCCTGGCGGATCTCGCCGGTGTGCTTGTGCCGCTCTCGCGCGCGACCGAGACACAATTCCGGAAAATGATCGAGCTCGGCCTGGGGGACCTCGACAAGTCCGGCATCGCCGAATTGACTTTCCCGGACCGGGTAAACGCCTGACTCTCCCAAGCACATGATGACAGGAAGCGAAATCCGAAACCGCGAGGGGGAATCCATCGATTACTCCTTTCACCCTAGCATCCGTTCGGACGCGCTGGTCGTTCTCGGCCACGGTCTGACAGGAAACAAGGACCGCCCGCTGCTCGTCGCGCTGGCCGAGGGGCTATCGGCTCTTGGCTGGCCTTGCCTGCGGCTTTCCTATGCGGGAAATGGAACGTCTAATGGGAGATTCGAGGATTCATGCATTTCGAAAGACATCCGCGATCTTCAGGCGGTGCTCGACGTGGTGCCGTCCAATGTCAGCGTGGCGTATGCCGGGCACAGCATGGGAGCGGCGGCCGGCGTGCTTACGGCGGCCCGCGACCTGCGGATCCGTTTTCTGATATCGCTCGCCGGGATGACGCACACCGCCGCTTTTGTGGAGCGGGAATTTGCCGATGTGATCCCGGGTCAGGGCTTCATGTGGGAGGATGAAAGCTGTCCGCTATCACGCGCGTTCGTCGATGATTTGAAAATGATCGGCGACACGCTGTCGGCGGCGGAGGCGGTGACGCAACCGTGGTTGTTGATTCACGGCGAGGCGGACGACCTGGTGCCGGATCAGGACAGCCGCGACGCGTTTGCCGCCGCGACTTGCGAGAAGCGGCTTTTGGAAATCCCCGGAGCAGGGCACTCGTTCGATGAGTCGAACTATCCGGAGATCATCACGGCGGTGGATGAGTGGCTGAAGTTGAATCTCGGCTGATCAGTAGGATTTCTTCATGCGCATTGATATCGTCACGTTGTTTCCCGAGGTCGCGCTGGCCCCCTTGAGCGATTCCATCATCCAGCGGGCGCGTGCGGCGGGGCTGGTGGAGGTGGTGGGGCATCAATTGCGCGATTGGTCGGAGGACAAACATCGGCGGGTGGACGACTCGCCGTGCGGCGGCGGGCAGGGGATGTTGTTGAAGCCGGAGCCCTTGTTTGCCGCTGTGGAGGCGCTGCGCGGGCCGGATACGCGGGTGATCCTGATGACGCCCCAAGGCAAGCCATTCAAGCAGGCGGTGGCGCGGGAACTGGCTTCGGCCGGGCATTTATTGATCCTGTGCGGACACTACGAGGGAGTGGATCACCGGGTGATCGAGGCCCTGGTGGACGAGGAAATTTCCATCGGCGACTACATTCTCACCAATGGCGCGCTGGCGGCGGCGGTGCTTTGCGACGCGGTGATCCGGCTGCTGCCCGGGGCGCTGGGCGACGAGCGCTCGCCGGTGGACGAGTCGTTTTCCGACCCGAACCGACTGGAAGCGCCAGCCTACACGCGGCCGATTGATTTTCGCGGGATGGTGGTGCCCGAGGTGCTGGTGTCCGGGCATCACGGGAAAATCGCAGCCTGGAAGGACGCGCAGGCACAGGCGCGGACGCGGGAAAACCGCCCGGATTTGTTGGGATCCAAGTTGCAGAAAAATGAAATTTGACGGGTTTGGAGAATTTCGTTTTCCGATCCCGAAATCGTGCCAGAGTTACGGCCGTGAAAACGAGCAGCGACACGGTCACCAAGGTATTGAAGGATGATCTTCCACGCGTGGAGCCTGCCACCATTGAGGATTTGCCCGCCTTGACCGAGCTGGTCATGAATCTGCTCGACGCATCCGGTGACTTCTCGGCGGACCGCGCGGTGCAGGAACGCGGCTTGCAGTTGATCCTCGAACAGCCGAACCGCGGGCGGATCTTCGTGGTGCGGAACCAGGATCAGATTTTCGGAATGGTGAACCTGCTTTTCACCATTTCCACCGCGCGAGGCGGATTCGTGATTCTGATGGAGGACGTGGTGATTCATCCCGACCACCGCGGCCAAGGCTACGGCTCCATGCTGTTGGACTACGTCGCGGACTTCGCGAAGAAGAAGCATTTTAAGCGCATCACCCTGCTCACCGACCGGATCAGCGCGGAGTCGCAGGCGTTTTTCAAAAAGCGCGGTTACGACTATTCCAACATGATCCCGATGCGGAAGATCATCGACTGAGTTTCGTGGTCGGCACAAACCTCCGTTAGCCATGGATCAGGACCGCCCACCAGACACCGGGATCGAACCGGAAACGCCCGCGAAGCACGTCATCCCGCCACCCGACTTGACGCGCCGGCCTCCACCACCGCCGTCTCCGCTTGATAGTCTATCAAGATCCTCCCCGCCGCCGGTGCTCCCGGCCGAAGATCCGGCGGCGCGGGTGAACCTCCGGCCGGTGCGTGATGCCGCGGAGTCCGGTTACGGCGATTCCCTGGCGGGAGGGATCGGGTCGTTCAACAGCCGGGTGGTGGCCGCGGCCATCGATTTGTTAGTCGCGTTCGGAGTGATTGTTGGCCTGAGCTGGCTGTTGCCGGACTTTGCGGGGCGGCTCGCGCAGCTCACCGGCATCGCTTATTTCATCACCCGAGATTCGCTGCCGTTTCTCGGTGGCCAGAGTGTCGGGAAAAAAGCGATGCGGCTGAAGGTGACGACATCCGAGGGGGACTCCATCGTCAAGAACTGGCAGGTAGCGTTGATCCGGAATGGCGTCCTGTTGATCCCGTTTTTCGCCCTGGTGGAGGTGTATGTCCTGCTTACCCGCGACACGGGTGTGAGTCGTGGCCGCCGCCTTGGCGACGAGTGGGCAAAGACGCGGGTGATCGTGGAGGAACCGCTAGTTCTGGAAGAGGGGGATGATTCAAAAACTCCGAGCCCGCCGGGACTTGGAAATTGATCGGATCAGCTCCGTTATTTTAATTTCACCAGATTCGGGCACTCGCGCCCGGTCTCGAAGTCGGCGAGATTGGACAAGGTGGTTTTTGCGATGTTGGACATGGCCTCGTAAGTGAAGAACGCCTGGTGGCCGGTGACGAGCACGTTGGGGAAGGTGGTGAGGCGCATGAAGACGTCGTCCTGGATGATCTGGAAGGAGAGGTCTTCGAAAAACAACTCGGATTCCTCCTCGTATACATCGAGCGCGAGTCCGCCGATGCGGCCGGACTTGATGGCGGTGATCGCCGCCTCCGTGTCGATGAGCGCGCCGCGGCTGGTATTGACGATGAAAACGCCGTCGCGCATGCGGGCGAGCGACTTTTCGTCGATGATGTGGTGGGTCTGTGGCATCAACGGGCAATGCAGACTGATGGCGTGGGAGCGGGCGAAGAGCTCGTCGAGGCTGACGTAGCTGACGCCGGTTTTCACGCAGTCCGGATTCGGCGCGACGTCGTAGGCGAGGACCTCGCAGCCGAAGCCGGTCATGATCCGGGCGAAAATGCTGCCGATAATGCCGGTGCCGACGACGCCGACGGTCTTGCCGTGAACGTCATGACCAATGAGTCCATCGATGGAAAAATTCCCCTCGCGTACCCGGTTGTAGGCCTTGTGGACGTGGCGGTTGAGGCAGAGCAGGAGCGTGACGGCGTGCTCGGCGACGGCGTGTGGCGAATAGGCTGGGACACGGGCGATCGTGAGCCCCTGCGCCTTGGCGGCGGCGAGGTCCACGTTGTTGAATCCAGCGCAACGCATTGCGATGACGCGGGTGCCGCCCGTGGCGAGTTGCTGGAGAGTGGCGGCGTCGAGCACGTCATTGACGAAGGCGCAGACGGCGGGTGAGCCGTGGGCGAGATGGGCGGTATCCGGCTTGAGTCGGTTTTCAATGAACTCGAGCGTGTGATCGAAGGAAGAGTTGGCCTCCTTGAGAAACTGCTCGTCGTAGGGCTTGGTGCTGAAAACAGTGACTTTCATGGGAAGGCGTGGCGTTCGGGCGCACCAGCGGTCCTGATGTGCCGCATCAGGTTTCAGGTTTGAGATTGAAGGGTCAATTTGAATCACTTCGCGACCTTTGCCCTCTACCCGAACGGAGGATGAGTGTTTCGTTGCTTGTTCACTGATAATTTTCTGCAATCCCCACACCCGAATCATGAAAACCTCCTATTTTTTAATTTCACGACCGTGCCTGATGCTCCTGACCATTTTCACGACGAGCTTCAATCCGGCGATGGCCGCAGAAGACGGTCAACCGCGGGAACGACTTCTTTTCACCGGGGACTGGACGTTCCGGAAGGGCGACCCCGAGGGGGTGGCGGACAATTTCACTTACGACAAGCTCAAGCCGTGGCTGCTTCCTAGCGCGAATCCGTTCGTGACCGCACCTCCCGCCGTCCGTCCGGAGGGCGCGGCCCCGGGAGAAGCGGTCGATTTCGCCCAGACATCGTTCGACGACTCGTCATGGCGGAAGCTCGACCTGCCGCACGACTGGGGCATCGAGGGGAAATTCGATCAAAGCCTGCCGGGCGAAACTGCGAAGCTTCCGTGGTTCGGCGTCGGCTGGTATCGCAAGCATTTCACCGTGGACGCGGCTGATCTCGCACGGTGCTGTTATCTGAACATCGACGGCGCGATGTCCTACGCCGCCGTCTGGTGCAACGGGAAATTCGCCGGCGGCTGGCCCTATGGCTACGCCTCCTGGCGACTCGACCTTACTCCCTATCTGAAGTCTGGCGACAACGTCATCGCCATCCGCCTCGACAATCCGGAAAACTCCTCCCGCTGGTATCCGGGTGGAGGCATCTATCGGAACGTCTGGCTGGAGAAAACCTCGCCCATCCATGTCGAGCCACTGGACACCTTCGTCACCACACCGGAGGTCACCGCGGCGTCCGCCACCATCGATATCAAAACCAAGATTTCCAATCGCTCGACCGCCCCCGCCGAGGTCCGCGTGGTCACCCAGATTTTCAAACTTTCCGCCGACGGCAAAACGGAAGGTGCCGCGCTCGTCGCATCGGATCCTGTCACCGTGGCCGTGCCCGCCGGTCAGGCTGCTTCCAGCGGATCCGTTCTAAAGCTCGCCAAGCCCTTGTGGTGGGACATCGCGCGCCCGGAGCGCTACGCCGCCGTCACGCTGGTCCAACAAAACGGAAAACTGGTGGACCGCTACGAGACGCCGTTCGGCATCCGCACCTTCAAGTTCACCGCGGATGACGGCTTTCATCTCAACGGCAGGCGCGTGCCGCTGCAAGGAGCCTGCCTGCATCACGACCTCGGCTCGTTAGGAGCCGCTTTCAACACCCGCGCCGCGGAGCGCCAGTTGGAAATGATGCGGGAAATGGGCTGCAACGCCATCCGCATCACCCACAACCCGCCGGCACCGGAGTTCCTGGATCTCTGCGACCGGATGGGCTTGCTCGTCATCGACGAGTTCACCGACACCTGGACCTATCCGAAAAAGCCGAATGGTTATGCCCGGCTTTTCAAGGATTGGTCGGAAGCCGACTGGCGTTCCATCATCCGGCGGGACCGCAACCATCCGTCGGTGATTCTCTGGAGCACTGGCAACGAGGTGGGCGAGCAGGGCGATGCGAAGCGGCACGCCGTTTCCGCGAGACTCACCGCGATCGCCCGCGAGGAGGATCCCACCCGTGGCAGTTCGGTCGGCTGCGACAAGCCGGTTGCGGGTTATAACGGATTTCAAAAAACCATCGATGTCTTCGGCTTCAACTACAAGCCGCACGAATATGGGAAGTTCCACCGCGCCAATCCGGAGCAGCCGCTCTACGGCAGCGAAACCGCCTCCGCCATCAGCTCGCGTGGCGAATACGCGTTCCCCGTGAGCGAGAACAAGGCGGACGGGAAAATCGGCTTTCAGATGAGTTCCTACGACCTTTACGCGCCCGCCTGGGCCGGCAAGCCGGACACCGAGTTCAAGGGCCAGGACGAGAATCCCTTCGTCGCCGGAGAATTCGTCTGGACCGGGTTCGACTACCTCGGCGAGCCCACGCCGTTCAACAACGACCTCACCGTGCTGACGAATTTCCACACGGAGGAAGCGCGGGCCAAGGCGGCGGAGGAGCTCAAGGCGCTGGGAAAAATCCAGGTGCCATCCCGCAGTTCCTACTTCGGCATCATCGACCTGGCGGGTTTCAAGAAGGACCGCTTCTATCTCTATCAATCCCGCTGGCGGCGCGAACTGCCGATGGCCCACATCCTGCCGCATTGGAACTGGCAGGACCGC
>JBEDKU010000340.1:0-4851 GCA_041172045.1 Verrucomicrobiota bacterium
GGCTCGGCGCAGAAGAGTTTGACCACTGTGATTTTCGAGGCATCGAGAGCGTAGCCAGGTTTGTCGAAGGACTTGCCGAAGGTGACTTTCACGGTCTTCGTCTCGCCGGGGGCGATCCAGGCGTTGCCGGTGTTCCATGGGGATTTCTGCCAATCGCCACCGTTGTCGGCACGGAGATTGATGTTGAGTTTTTCCTGACTGAGGTTGGTGACTTCGGCTTGGATACCGGCGAAAGCGGAAAGGTTGATGCTGCCGCCGGAAAGCGGGAAATCGAGGCCCGGGTAGCCGCTGCCGCCAATGAACTCGGCTTTAAGGGCTGAAGAATCGAGCGTCAGGACCGGGTCTTTCTCGGTTTTGACCGCAGCAATGCTTTCCGCGGTGGGGGTGAAAATATCAGCACCAGCGGTGGTAGCCTGCGCTACGGTCTCCTTCGCGGCGTTCACTGGAACGGCGGGAGCTCCCGTGCCAAATGCGCGGACGGCTTTGACGAGGATCGCGGAGGTCTGCTTGGGACTGTCGGCGAGAATCTTGAGATTGGTGACTGCGGACGGGTCGAGCGCGTATCCGGGCCTGCCGTATGTCTGGCCGAAAGCGACCCTGACTACCTTGGTCTCGCCGGGAGCGAGCCAGATGTTGTTGGAGTTCCAAGGGGATTTTTTCCAATCGCCACCATTGTCCACGCGGAGCGCGATGTTGAGACGTTCCTGACTGGTGTTGGTGAGTTCGGCTTCGACACCGGCAAAGGCGGCGAGATTCCAAGCACCGCTGGGAACGGGCAGGTCCACTCCAGGGTATCCGCTGGCACCGGGGAACTCGATCTTCAAGGCTGGCTTGCCGGTGGAGGTATCGATGGAAAGGACCGGGTCTTTCTCGGTTTTGAAGGTCTTCAGATCGGCGGTCGCGAGATCCAGAAGTGTGGACGTGGTCGGCGGGGTGGCGGCGCTCGCGGCGAATGGCGTCGCCAGAACGAGCAACGCGGTGGCCGCGGAACAGAGGGTGTGGGTTCGTTTTTTCATGAGATGCGTCCAATAAGATAGGATCTCGAACCTTGTCGTCAAACCAAATATTTACCGGTAACCATTTTTGAAGATTGAACCCCGCCAAATGGATCATATCCCTTGACATCCGGATGTTACCGGTAAATTAATTGCAATCAATTTTCCTGAAATCCCATGCCTTTCCTTCCCTTCTCACGCCAGCCCTGCGGGATCCCGTCCGCTGCTCTTGCCATCGCCCTAATGGCGTTTCTGCCGCATTCAGGTCTCCAAGCTGCCGCGCCGACACCCAATCCCGGCCTGAAATATTATTACCCCGCCACCGCTGCGCCAGTGGTCGATGTGGAAGCGGACATCGTGGTTTACGGCGCGACGTCCGGCGGAGTGGTCGCGGCGGCGCAAGCGGTCCGCATGGGGAAGTCGGTCGCTTTGGTGGCATTCGGCCGACACGCCGGGGGGATGACATCCGGCGGTTTGACGGAGACCGACGGGGTGTCCCCGCTGGCCCAGGGGGGCATCACGCGCGAGTTTTTCGTCGCCGTGGGAAGCAATACCGGTTTCAAGCCGTCCAAGGCCGAGGAGAAGTTCGAAGCCCTGCTCGCCAATCCGGTTCCCACGGCGGTTTGGGATTCCCCCGTGCCGACCTACTACGAGCAGCGGCTGGCCAGTGTGGAAAAATCCGGTGCACGCATCGTGGCGATGCACATGGAAAACGGCAGCGTCTTCCGTGGAAAAATGTTCATCGACTGCACCTACGAAGGTGATCTTCTCGCGCGGGCGGGTGTCAGTTCCACCTACGGCCGGGAAGCGGCGAGCCAATATGGCGAATCGAAGGCCGGAAAGATTCCCGCAGCGGCGGTTTACGGAGTCGATCCCTATGTGGTCGCCGGCGACTCATCGAGCGGGTTGATTTACAATCTCGTGAATGAACCGGTCGGCACCACCGGCTCCGGGGACTCGCACCTGCAAGCCTACAATTTCCGGATGTACACAACCCAGAGCAGCAATCCGGCCCTGCTTCAACCGCTGTTTTCACCTGGGCTTTACAACTCCGCGATGTTCGAGATCCTCTATCGATTCCATCGCTCGGGAGGCGCCACCGCGATGACTGTCGGCAATGACATCAACAACCACGAGATGTTCGACCGCGGCTGTTCCACCGACCACATCGGCGGCAACCGTTGGCCCGACGGGAACGGCGGATGGATCGCATGGCCCGCGGCCGACTACGCCACCCGGGAGTTGATCTATCAAAGCCACGTGAGCTGGCAGCTTGGCATGCTCTGGTATTTGAAAAACGACGCCCGCTACCGCGCGCTGGCCACCGACCCGAGCCTGAACGCCACCATCCGGACGAACATCCAGAACCTGCTCAACAAGGTGGACCAAATCGGACTTCCACTTGGCGAATATCCGGAAACCGGCGGCTGGCCCCACGAACTGTATGTGCGCGAAGCCCGCCGCATGATTTCCGACCTCGTCGTCACACAAGCCCATTTCGACCGCACGGTCGTCGTCGAGGACTCGGTGGGTCTGGCAAACTACACGGCGGATTCCCACCACGTCCGCCGCCTCCCGGGACCGGGCTACGTGCGGGTGGAAGGCGATACCGGCGGCTCCTCCAGCTCGACCTGGCGGATCCCCTACCGCGCGTTGATTCCGAAAAAATCCGAATGCGAGAACCTCCTGGTCACTTGGTCGATCTCCTCCTCCCACGTCGCGTTCTGCTCCACCCGGATGGAGCCCTGCCTGATGGCACTTAGCCAGTCCGCCGCCACCGCCGCCGCACTTTGCATCGACCGGGACGAGGCGGTCCAGGATCTGCCCTATCCACCGCTCAGACTCCAGCTTCTCGCGGACGGACAGATTCTGGGAGACAATCCGCCGGTCGTGGGAACGGAAACCATCGTTGATAACACCAGCGCCACCGGATTTTCGACAAGTGGAACCTGGACGGCGAGCGCCGCGACATCCGGCTACTACGGGGCCAACTACCTGCATGACGCCAATTCCGCGGGAGGGAAATCCGCGACCTACTCCCCCGCCCTTCCGGAAACCGGCACCTACGAGGTCTTCGCACGCTGGACCGCCGATCCCAACCGCGCCAGCAACGCCACCTATGAAATCAGCCACGCGAGCGGAACCACCAATGTCACCGCGAGTCAGAAATCCAACGGAGGCCTGTGGTTCTCCCTCGGGGTCTTCACGTTCAACGCCGGCGCGACGGGCGGCGTGACCCTCCGCAACACGGCGGCTAACGGCTTCGTGGTCGCCGACGCGATCCGATTCCTCCAGGTAACCTCGACACAAATCGCCGGTCAGCGCGTCCATGTGCTCGCCAGTGATGCGCGCGCGGACGAATCGGACGGCTCACCCGGCGTTTTCGAATTTGTCCGCGACAACGATGATGTGAGTTCGGCTCTTACCGTGCGATTCTCGGTGACCGGTTCGGCGATGGCGGGTGTTGATTACATCGCGCTCCCGTCCCAGGCAACCATCCCCGCGGGTGGACGCTCGGTTTCGATCAGCTTGAGTCCCCTCCCCGACTCCACCGCGCAGGGCACCCGCTCGGTGGTGGTCACGATCAATGCGGATGGCGCTTACACCGTCGGTGCGGGTTCCTCCGCCACCGTGGAACTGCATGACAAGCCTTACGACGCCTGGCGCGCCGCCAGCTTCACCTCTCCAAACGCCGCCGGGACCGAGCCGACAGGCGATCCCGATGCCGACGGACTGACAAACCGCATGGAGTTTTTCCTCGGCTCCAATCCCACCACCAGCGCCGAGCCGATGTTGCTGCCCTCGGCACAACTCGCCGGTGATGCCTCTCAGAAAACGCTCTCATTCGAATTCCAACGGCAGGGTATCGCCCGCGAGGTGTTCCATCAGGTGCAGTTCTCACAGTCGCTTCTGCCCGGATCATGGACTCCGGTCGCAGAACCCGCCGCGACCATCACTTACGATCCGGCGAGCGGTGACCGGACCTTCCGGAGCACCGTGGATGTGACCGGACTCAGTCAGGGATTTCTCCGGCTGGCGATTCCCTGACTTCCCGATAGAACACCGCAAGGATCACAAAACACACCGCGATCATCCCCGCCAGGATGTTCCAAAAGGCCAGCCAGCCGTGGCCGTCCGAAGTGACAACATGATCCCGCAGTGAACCGCAGATCCATGCGCCGAGCAGCGGCCCGATGCCGCCGATGACCAGCCCCAGCAGACCCTGCGCCTGCCCGCGCTGGCCCGGATCCACCCGGTTGTCGAGAAACACCGGCGCGGTGATGAAATAAAACGTATAACAGATTCCGTGCAGCGCGATGCCGCCGATGTGCCACGCGATCACGCCGCTCTGCCCGGCGTACCCGCTCATGCCGAAGCGCAGGACCGAAAGCCCGAGCGCCCACAGCAGCACCGTTTTCATGCGGAAGCGCAGCATCAAGCGACCCACCACCAGCATGCCGATAATCTCCGTCAACTGCGCGATCGCCATCGTCGCCGTGGCATGGGCGCTTCCCAACACTTTCAGCAGCTCCGGCGCATACATGTAGAACGCCGTCAGCGGGATTGAAAACAGAGTGGTGACGATGAAAAACACTCGCAGATCCCGCTGTCCGAGCAGTTGGAACGCGTCCAGACCGAGCCGGCTCCGCCATGAGGAGCTTTTCCCTAACGGCGGTGTGTGCGGCAGCGGGATCGCCAGAAGCGCCCCCAAGACCCGCGCCGCGCCGGCCGCGTAGCCGGCCTTCACACTGACATCGGCATGAAACAGATAGCTGGTCATCGCCCCGGCCGCCATCCAGCCCAGCGTCGCACCCACCCGCACCAGCGGGAACTGCCGCTCGACATTCGGCAGATG
>JBEDKU010000341.1:0-14483 GCA_041172045.1 Verrucomicrobiota bacterium
GCCGTGGAAGACACCTCGGCCCTAGAACACCGCTGGATCTTCCCGACCACGCCCAACCGCCAAACCACCCTCCGGATCGAAGCCCACCACCCGCCCAACATCGAAAACGACGATTTCCAATTTTCCGTATCCACCGATGGCGGGGACACGTTCGCCAACGCGGTCCTTGTGAGCAACACCACCGACGATGACACTCCGCAGCTCTTTTCATTCACCACCGGTCCCGGACCATCCACGATCATCAAAGTCGTGGATACCAACCGCGCTTCGGGCAACACCAATCCCGACACCCTTTTCATCGATCTCCTCACCCTGACGCTCGCCGCCAACAGCATGCCTGCCTCCACCGACGCGATACTCCAGGTCGCCTGGCACGCACCCGTCGGTGTCGCCATCGGAAACGTCGCCGCCACGGATCCCGATGCGGACCAGACACTCTCCTACAGCATCCCCCGCGGAAACGAAGCCGGTCTTTTCTCCATCACTTCGGCCGGCATTCTGCAGGTCGCTGCGGAGCCCCCCCCCGGATCCGGACCGTTCCCACTGATCGTCGTTTGCTCCGACAACGGCTCACCCGCGCTCGCCAACTACGCCACTGTCGTGGTCAACGTGGTGGAGCCAGTCACCGCGCCGATCACTTTTGAAAACCTCACCCCGACCTTCAGCGGCTCCCCCCAATCCGTGAGCGCAACCACCATCCCGGCCGGATTGCCGACCATGCTGACCTATGATAGCTCGCCCGAAGCTCCCACCGACGCCGGCAGCTACCCCGTCACCGCCACCATCATTCACCCCCTTCATGTGGGTAGCGCATCGGCCACACTCGTGATCGAAAAAGCCCCGGCCGCCGTCATCCTGGCAGGACTCTCCCAGACCTATGACGGTTCGCAGAAATCCATCACCGTGACCACTTCCCCGCCGGGCCTCGGCTACACGCTCACTTACGGCCTCTCATCCGACGCCCCTACCGATCCAGGAAACTACGTCGTTGCCGCGACCATCACCGATTCCAACCACACCGGAAACTCCAGCGATACATTCTCCATCACGCACGTCCTGACTGTTACAGCCGGGCAAATCGTCACCGCTTCGGCGGCCGCCATTCCCTACCAGAATCTGCTGAACGAAGGCACCCTTGTGGTCACATCCGGACCGCTGCATGTCTCGGGTGACGCCGTCAACACCGGCATCATGCGCCTTTACGGCGACGCGGTCCTCGACGTCACCGGAATCCTCACCAACTCCGGCGTGATCGACACCATCAACTGGAACGGCACCCTTCCTCCCGCGATGGTCAATAGCGGAACCATTCTCGACCGTGCGGCACACCGGATCCTCTCCACCACCACCACAGCCAGTCAAATCACCCTCAGATTCCCCGCCTACGAGGGACATCTTTATCAACTTGAAACCACCGACGACCTCGGCGCGGCCTGGTCTCCCGCCGGTCCCTCGTTCACCGCATCCGGCAATCCGCTGAACCCTCCCATTCTCCAGTTCAGCAACCCTCTGGATGGGCCGACGCATTTCTACCGCATCGCCGTCACGCCAGCCCCTTGACTTCCCGGCCGGACGCGACATTCTCCCTCGCGACAGGGGTGCTCTTCGATCGCAGGGCCGAGATTTTCCAACGCGCGGAAAAGACCCTCAGAACCTGATGCGGGTCATGCCGCCGTAGGAAGTCGAAACACCATCCGTTTCCCTTCCCCGGCCGTGCCTCACCCGCACGGCCTTTTCATTTCAAACCACCATCCATCACACCTCCATGATCTCCACCAACGAAACCACCGGCGCGCCCGCACCCGAAACCCACGACGCCTCCCTCGCTCCGCTCCCCGCCTCCACCCGCGTTTACGTCCAGGGCCAGCTCCACCCGCAGATCCAAGTGCCGATGCGCGAGATTTCCCTCTCCGACACCAAGTCCTTCAACGGCCGTATCGAGAAAAACGAAGCCGTCCGCGTCTACGACTGCTCCGGCCCGTGGGGAGACCCGGATTTCAAAGGCACCTCCGAGGAAGGCCTCCCCGCATTGCGCCGCGATTGGATTCTTGCCCGGGGCGATGTCGAGGCCTACGACGGCCGCGAGGTCCAGCCGCAGGACAACGGTTACCTCACCGAGAAGCACGTCGAGTTCGCCTCGAAATCCGAGCGCGCCAACAAGTTCGTCGAGTTCCCCGGCCTCACCGCCGACCGCCGCCAGCCGCTGCGCGCCACCGGCAAGCCCGTCACCCAGAAATACTACGCCGACCAAGGCATCATCACCGCCGAGATGGAATACATCGCCATCCGCGAAAACATGCGCCGCGCGAAAATCTCGGACATGCAGGACGACATCGTCCGCAACCACCTCGACAAACAGCACGAAGGCTCCACCCAAAACCCGGACAGCCCCTACACCCCCGGCATTTTCAAACGCTTCCCGCAGCGCATCCCCGCCGAGATCACGCCCGAGTTCGTTCGCAGCGAAGTCGCCGCCGGCCGCGCCATCATCCCGCTCAACGTCAACCACCCGGAATGCGAACCGATGATCATCGGCCGCAACTTCCTCGTCAAAATCAACGCCAACATCGGCAACTCCGCCGTCGCCTCGTCCATCGAGGAAGAGGTCGAGAAAATGCGCTGGTCCACCAAGTGGGGCGCGGACACCGTGATGGACCTCTCCACCGGTAAAAACATCCACGCCACCCGCGAGTGGATCCTGCGCAACTCCCCAGTCCCGATCGGCACCGTGCCGATCTATCAAGCGCTCGAAAAGGTCAACGGCAAGGCCGAGGACCTCACCTGGGAAATCTATCGGGACACCCTCATCGAGCAGGCGGAGCAAGGCGTCGATTACTTCACCATCCACGCCGGCGTCCTGCTGCGCTTCGTCCCGATGACCGCCAGCCGCATGACCGGCATCGTCAGCCGCGGCGGCTCGATCATGGCCAAGTGGTGCCTCGCCCATCACAAGGAAAACTTCCTCTACACCCATTGGGATGAAATCTGCGACATCTGCGCCGCCTACGATGTCAGCTTCTCCATCGGCGACGGCCTCCGCCCCGGCTCCATCGCCGATGCCAATGACAAGGCCCAGTTCGGCGAACTCGAAGTGCAGGGCGAACTCACCACCCGCGCCTGGGCCAAGGGCTGCCAGGTCATGAACGAAGGCCCCGGCCACGTCCCCATGCACATGATCGAGGAAAACATGGCCAAGCAGTTAGAATGGTGCCACGAAGCACCGTTTTACACCCTCGGGCCATTGACCACCGACATCGCCCCCGGCTACGACCACATCACCAGCGGCATCGGCGCCGCCATGATCGGCTGGTACGGCTGCGCCATGCTCTGCTACGTCACCCCCAAGGAACACCTCGGCCTCCCTAACAAGGACGACGTCAAGGTCGGCGTCATCACCTACAAGCTCGCCGCCCACGCCGCCGACCTCGCCAAAGGCCACCCCGGCGCCCAATACCGCGACAACGCCCTCAGCAAGGCCCGCTTCGAATTCCGTTGGGAAGACCAGTTCAACCTCGGTCTCGACCCCGTCACCGCCCGTCTCTATCACGACGAAACCCTGCCGCAGGACGGAGCCAAAACCGCCCACTTCTGCTCCATGTGCGGCCCCCACTTTTGCTCGATGAAAATCAGCGAAGATGTGCGGCAGTATGCCGCGGAGCAGGCCATCTCGGAAGAGGAGGCCATTCAAAAAGGGATGGAGGAGAAGAGCCGCGAGTTCGTTGAAAAAGGCGCGGAAGTCTACCAGCAGGCTTGATGGAGAAAAGAATAGGTCCTATAAGCCCTATAGGACCTATTTCTTAAAACTCCGCCATGCCAGAAGACCCCACCAACTTCCTCCCTCCTGGCGGAAACTACCAAGACCTCCTCTCCTACAAAAAGTCGGAGATCGTTTACGACTTCACCTTCCGCTTCTGCGAACGCCATCTCAAGCGCGGAGACCGCACCTTCGATCAGATGGTGCAGGCCGCCCGCTCCGGAAAACAGAACATCGCGGAAGGCAGCAAAGCCTCCATCACCTCCACGGAGATGGAGCTCAAGCTCACCAACGTGGCCCGGGCCAGTCTGGAGGAACTACTCCTGGATTATCAGGACTTTCTCAGGGTGCGGGATTTCCCTTTGTGGGAGAAAAATTCCAAGGAAGCGCTCTACGTCCGCAAGCTCGGGAAAACAGAAAATGAGTCCTATGAGACTTATAGGACCTATATGGATACCCGCCCGCCCGAGGTTCTGGCGAATATCGCCATCTGCCTGATCCATCAAGCGAACTACCTGCTGGACCGCCAGATCAAACGCTTGGAGCAGGATTTCCTGAAAAAGGGCGGCCTCCGCGAGAACATGACTCGCGCAAGGCTGGACTACCGGAAGAAGAATAAAGAATAGGTCCTATAAGACCTATAAGACCTATGAGGGAGAGCCGTCTTCACGAGGCTTCCCGGGACAGGCTTTCAACGGGAAGACGCCCGGCCGAAGGGTGGGATGCCGAGGGAGATGCGTTTCAGGCGAACGGCGGAGTGCGCGAGGTCGAGGGAGGCTGCTGCGTCGGCGTCGGTCATTTTGCCGAGGACGGCGATCTCCTTGAGTGTCCAGTCGGATAGAAGTTTTTTCGGGCGCTTTTGGGTGAAGGATGGGATTTTGAGTTTGCAGCGTTTCCAATAGACGGAGGCTTTGTTGATTCCGGTTCGGAGGGCGACATCGCCGTCCGGTATTTTCCCGAGAAGGGCGATTTCCTTTTTCGTCCAGTAGTGCCAGGCTTTGGATTTGCGGGCGTAGCATCGAATGCCGAGGTCGACCCGTTTTTTATAAACGGTGAGGACGTTCATGTCGTAAATTCTTGCGACTTCACCGTCGGGAATCTTGCCAAGCGAGGCGATCATCTCAGGGGTCCAATGGATGGACTTGGGAGGACGCGATGCGGGGATGCCGAGTTTTTGGCGCTTTTTGAAAACGATGGCGATACACAAGTCGAGTTTTCTGGAGAGGGCGGCATCTGAAATCGTCCCGAGCATGGCGATTTGCTTGCGGGTCCACTTGTACGGCTTTCCGCTTGGTGATGGCTGGGGGGTCATGGGTAATTTGGCCGATTCAGAATGTGGCTGGGTTCTCAAGGATTTCCATTGATGAATCGCGGCGTCCGGTCGGCTTTGAGCTCGGCGATCTCGGATTCGAGACTGGCGAGTCGCGCTTCGATGGCGACACGCCAATCATTTTCCGCAGGGTTATCGGCGGCGGCGGGAGGGGTATCGGTAACGGAGTGGCTGTCCGCAGCGGCGGGTGACAGGAGATGGGCGAAGGTCTCAACCCGGCGGCCTTCGCCGACCGGAATCCGCCTGACGAGCGGGCCGTGCGGGTATTCGATGAACCAAGTGAGCGTCTCCTCCACTTCGTCGAGGGAGGAAAAGGTATGCAGCCGATCGGTGCGCTGGCGGATTTCACCAGCGCTTTGGGGTCCGCGGAGCAGCAGGACGGTTAGGACGGCGCGCTCGCTTGGCTGCATGCTCAGCACGTCCTGGAGGCAGTGTTCGAATTTCGGGGCGCGGCCGCCGAGGGTCTTTTCGACGAGGTATTTCTCCGAGAGTCCGCGCAGGGCTTCCGAAACCTCCTCACCGGTGAAGTGGGTGATGGGATCCCGGCTGGAGGTCTGGTTGCTGGCGATGAGCAGGGAGTTGTGGGTGAGCGGGTAGCTGCCGGGAGTGAGGATTTCCTTTTCCAACAAGCAACCGAGAACACGGGCTTCTTGAAAAGTGAGCTGGATTTCAGGGAAGTGCTGCATGGTCAGGCCGGAGAGTAAGGACGGTGTGCCGCGGGCGACCATGAGAAAGCGCGGGGGTGGTGGCGATTTCCGGAGGTGTGAGTCCGGCCGTCGCCCCCTCTCTCACCGCTCCGGCCGCAGGAGCGGGATCACCTTGCGGCGGGATTTCCGATAGACGACAAAGTCCGAATCCAGCGTCAAGACTTTGGAGTTTTCATGAATCTCCGCCATCCGGACCAGGCAGGCATCCGCCAGCGACATCGGGATGTTGCGGTAGGTTTTCATCAGGTGCTGGATCGCCTGAATTTCCGCCGCGAGCGAAAATTCAGGCACCACCAAACCGCGGCTGATGAGATTGAGCAGGCCATCCGGGTCGATTCCACCGCGCCGCAACAGGAGGAGTGATTCGGCGATCACCGCCTCACAGGTGAGCAGAGGGCTTGTGATTTGCATGAAGCATTCCTTGGCCCACGCGTGATCCCTGTCACTTCGATCCAGATAAGCAACGAGCGGCCCGGTATCGACGATGATCCCGCTCACGAGCCGAATCCTTCGAGGTGTTTCGGATTGGACGCCAAATCCCCCACCCCGCTGTGATCCTTGCCACATAGATCCGCGCTTCGGTCATAGAGACTGGGCGAAGACTTGCTGGCGACCACTTCGAGCTTTTCCTCCAAGGCCTCGCGCAGCAATGCCGAGCGACTGGTCCGCTTGGCGCTGGCCACGGCGTCCATCCGGGCAAGCAGCTCGTCGGGAATTTTCAGGGAAATCGTTGTCATGAACGGATGGTAATACCCGATGCTCAGATCGGCAATACCGGATTCCACATGCGACTACCCTCGCCTCACTGCTGGCGCTTCAAGGCGAGTTCCACCAGCTGAGTGGAAATCTTGCGAATTCCCTTCATGGATTCGGGAGTCGGCTCCTGGCCGTTCGCCAGATTCATCTTATTGCTCAAACCCTCCAGCAGATCCCGCATGGCCGAGTAATTCGGTCGGCCGGAGATCTTCGGTTCCAACCCGGTGATGCAATCCGAGTAATATTCCGCGATATCTTTCCGCATCAACTTCCGCGCACGTTCGGGAGAAAATTGCTTGTCCACGGCCACGGAGGAAACTTCCAGCGCCCGGATCCAGCCGCCCAACGAAATCAAGTGCGCCAGATCCGCATCCTTGAGCGCGACCAACTCACCCTCCACATCCCTCTGGGTCGAAGACAACTCAATCTTCAATTGAGGCACATCGCCACCCTTCGCACTCTCCAACAGCCCCGCCGCGTGGCGATTGATCCGGTCCCCCGCGCCGAGAGCCTTGCCATAACGAGTCAGATCCTTCGCCATTTTTTCCACATCCTTCAACTGATCGGCCTGAACCATGAGGAAACCATCCGCGATGAGAAACCCCAATTCGATCGCCAGATCCGCACGATCCAGGGACATCCGCGCGGGCATTTTCCGCTCCACCTCGGCGATGGGCAGGGGCATCAGAAACTGCAAGGTATCAAACATTTTGGAGATCGAAGGAGCGGTGAATTTGTTCACCGCAAGCTCCTGATGGATGTCAGCATCGTCGAGCAGGTCGTTGGGGATCTCTCCATTGGGTCCGGTGACATCCGCAGCCACTTCCACAGGATCTGGAGCGCCGTCGATTTTCAAGGATTCCTCCGCCGAAATCGCAGGCGCGGCCAGGGCGAACAAGGCGGAAAGACTCAACAGTTTCAACTTCATGCGCGGAGACTGCATCAACGTGACCTGATTGCGAGAAATTTGCCAATCGCGGGATTCCCGGAAACCGCACCTCCTGCTAGAAACCCCTGGAAGTATTTGCCTTTCCTCCCCTGCTCCCTACTTTCCCGCCCGCGATGAAGAAGCAGTGGGCGCTGGTATGGATTTTGAGCGGGCTCTCGATGTTGGGGGCCTTCTCGATTGATGCCTACCTGCCGTCGTTCGGCGACATCGGGGCAAGCCTCCACGTCGACCGCGAGCACGTGCAGCAGACGCTGAGCATCTACCTTTTCACCTTCGCCTTCATGATGCTGTTCTACGGCACGCTGTCGGACACCTTTGGGCGGCGGCGGGTGATTCTTTGGGCGGTGGGCGGCTATGTGGTGGGATCGGTCGGAGCCACGTTCGCGCCGTCGTTTTACGCGTTGCTCGGCTTCCGGGCGCTGCAAGGACTCTCGGCCGGAGCTGGCTCGGTGGTCGGGCGGGCGGTGATCCGCGATCTGTTTCCCGGCCAAATGGGGCAGAAGGTGATGTCGTATGTGACGATGGTTTTCAGCCTCGCGCCGGCGGTGGCTCCGGTCGTCGGCGGCTGGCTGCAGGTGTGGTATGGCTGGCGGGCGGTTTTCGCCTTCCTGTCCGTGGCCAGTCTCGCGATGGGCATCGCCGCTTGGAAAGTTTTGCCGGAAAGCCTCGCGGTCGAGGATCGCGCGCCGCTGCACTTGGGATCGATGGTGCGGGGCTATTGGCGGGTGGCCAGCCACGGCGATTTCCTGCTCCAGTCGCTGGGCATCGGCCTCGGGTTCGCCGGGTTTTCCCTCTACATCAGCACCGGGTCGGACTTCGTCATGCACGTCCTCCATTTGCCGGAAACGGCGTTCGCCTGGTTGTTCATCCCGATCATCATCGGCATGTCGGCCGGCTCGGCGCTTTCCGCCCGGCTGGCGATGAAATTTCCGCCGACGCGCCTGATCTGGATCGCATACGCCGTGATGGCCTCAGCCGCGATCACGAACCTCCTCTACGCGAATCTCTGCACTCCGACCCTCCCATGGGCGGTGCTTCCCGGCATGGTTTACATGTTCGGCCTCGCGCTCGGCTCCCCGGCGATGACGCTGCGCACGATGGATCTTTTCCCCAAAGCGAAAGGACTCGCCGCCTCGCTCCAAGGCTTCGTGCAGATGCTGCTGTTCGCGTTGATGTCCGCCATCGTCGCGCCGTTTGTGCTTGGGGATATCCGGAAGCTGGCCCTGAGCGTGGCCATCGGCTGGACCCTGAGCGTCCTGTGCTGGTGGCTCGGCACGCGCAAGGGGTTGGTCTGCCATCGCGAAATCGTCGTGGAAGCGTGAAAAGGGGTGGCGCGGTCGGGCAAGATGACGGAGTTGTTCGCCAGCAGGATCGGAGGCGTTCCGCTCCAATCCGCTCAACGATCACCCGGCGCTTCTGCCAACCACTTCCGCATTGCCTCTCCAAACGAACCCTGAAACGCTACAAAAAGGCAATTCGCCGCATTTGTTCCTCCACGCCTCCCCATCCACCACGCCCAAGTCCAGCCCGATTGCCCTGATCCATGCCTCCTCTCATGCCTGTCGCTCCCGCCCCGTGCGAGTTTTCCCATCTCACCTACGCGGAACGGATGAAATCCTTTGGGGAGGCGATCGACGCGATCCGCAGCCGGGCCGAGGCGGATCTGGGCGCGCGGGATGTGACCCGCGTCCGCCGCTTGAACGGGTTTTCGCGCGGGATGGAAGTGGTCGGACGGGCGTTGCTCCATTTCAGTGTCGAGCCGGTCAGCTTCCTGGCAGGCGTCGGCGCGTTGTGGGTTCACAAGCAATTGCAGGCGATCGAGATCGGCCACACGGTGTTGCACGGGGTGTATGACAACCTCGAAGGAGGCGGGCGTTTCAATTCCAAGAAATTCTCCTGGGATGCGCCGATCAACGAGGGCGCATGGCGGCACGGGCACAATGTCGAGCATCATCATTTCACCAACGTGGCGGGCAAGGATCCTGATATCAACTTCGGTCCGGCCCGCCTGACCGAGCAAACGCCGCACAAGTGGTTCCACCACCTGCAGTTCCCGTTCCTGCTGGCGGTTCTCGCGCCGAATTTCACGTTCTTCATGAACCTGCATTTCACCGGCCTCAACGACCTCTATTTCGGCAACGGGCGGGCCGCCGAGCACCACGGCGAAACGGATCGCTCATGGAAAGCGGTCAAAGCGGCGCATCTCACCGCGCTGCGGAAATTCGCGCCGTATTATCTCAAGAACTATCTGTTTTTTCCACTGCTCGCCGGATTGATGTTCTGGAACGCGACGATGTTCTGGAAGGTGCTGCTAGGAAACTGGATGGCGGAGACCCTGCGCGACCTCTATTGCGCGGCGACGATTTACTGCGGCCACACCGGCGAGGCAGTCGCGGATTTCCCCGAAGGCACCCGCGCCAAAGGCAAGGGCGAGTGGTATGCGATGCAGGTGGGCGCCACCAACAATTTCGAAGTCTGCCTGCCCGTCTCGATCCTTTGTGGCGGGCTTGACCGCCAGATCGAGCATCACCTTTTCCCCAAGCTCCCGCCGGACCGCCTGCGGAAAATCGCGCCCGAGGTCCGCGCCGTGTGTGATGCCTACGGCGTGACCTACCGCACGGATACGTGGTGGGGAACCCTGAAAAAAGCGCTCGTCCACATGCGGGATCTGAGCGTGTGCGAACTGGGTCGGGCGGCGGTTTGACTGGGGAAACCCCGAACCGGGTCCGGCGCACAGAAACCGCCAATCCGCATGCCGCAAGTGCGGCTGGTCGGTCCTTCGGTTCCTCAACGAATGCGCGGAGAGAAGATCACACCTTTTTATTGCTCTCCGGCTTCTCTCCTCGCCGTTTGCGAATGCATGGAACATGCCGCCCTGAGCGTCAATCCGCCTCATCCGAGAGGCCGGCAGTGCAACTTTTCCAAGCTCAAGCGTGGGTAAATGAGAACCTCCGTTCCAATCTATGCATATCGCCCTGCTAAAAATCCCTGTAACTACAAAGGGAAATGGCTCCGGCGGTAGGGATCGAACCTACGACCTAGTGATTAACAGTCACCCGCTCTGCCGCTGAGCTACACCGGATTTTCGCTCCTTTCGGACGCGGGCGGACCTTGGGATTCCAGAGCGTCTTGTGGCAAGGGAAAAATACTCAGGTTTCGGGAAATATCGAAACCGCCGCGATCGGTGGCCCGGGATTGCGCGGCATCGAGGGTTCTGACAGCGTCATCCCAGACCTGCATGCCTGGACCGTTGAAACATCGTTGGAGTGTCGCCAACAATTATCTCGCCGGGATCACCGCCGGCGATTGGCTCAGACTACTGCGGGAAAACCGCTTCGCCGTGGATCCGGCCTACTGGCACCGGGCGGCGTTCGTCACGCTGGTCAGCGCCATGAATTCCCTCCACCGCCGGAAGGAGGAGCACTTGTTCGGAGAGCGGATCGCCGCGACGACAATCCAGCCGCCGCTGTTCATCCTCGGGCACTGGCGGTCCGGCACCACGCACCTTCACAACCTGCTCGCCCGGGACACCCGGCGCTTTGCCTTTGCGAACACCTATCAGGTCGTCAACCCGCACACGTTCCTCCGCACCGAGGAGGCCAACACCCGCCGGTTCGCGTGGATGGTGCCGAAAACCCGCCCCATGGACGGCATGGAACTCAGCTTTCAAGTGCCGCAGGAAGACGAACTGGCCCTTTGCCTGATGAGCCTGCTCTCGCCCTATCTTGGAATCAGCTTCCCGCGCCGGGAGGAAGATTATGCGCGTTACCTCGATTTCCACGGCGTGCGGCAGGAGGAGATCGACGCCTGGAAATCCGCGTTCATCTTCTTCTTGAAGAAGCTCACCTTCAAATACCAACGCCCGCTCATCCTCAAGTCCCCGCCGCACACCGCGCGCATCCGGCTGCTGTTGGAGCTTTTTCCCAACGCGCGGTTCGTCCACATCCACCGCCATCCCTACGAGGTGTTCCAGTCCTGCCGCCATTATTACGATACGGCCACCTGGTTCACCTACCTTCAGCGGCCGGATCCGGCAGCCATCGACGGGCGGATCATCCGCCGCCACACCCGGCTTTATGACGCGTTTTTCAACGAGCGGCATCTCATTCCGGAAGGGAATTTCCATGAAATCCGCTTCGACGAACTGGAACGCGCGCCGGTGGAGACGATGCGGATACTCTATCAAAAATTCAGCATCGAGGACTTCGACACCTTCGAGCCCGAACTCCGGCGCTATCTCGATTCCCTGACAGGCTATCAGAAAAACCGCTTTCACGAACTGGAGCCGCCGATGCGGGAAACAATCGCCAGCGAGTGGAAACGCAGCTTCGACGAGTTGAACTACCTGACATGAACCACCCGCCCCCACGAATCGCTCCCGGACCGCGCGGCCATTTCCTGTTGGGAAATCTGCGCGAGTTCCGCCGCGACGTGCTCGGGCTGGTCACGGAATCGGCGGCCACCCACGGCGACATCGTGCGCTGCCGGTTGGGGCCGCAGGTGCTGCATTTGCTCAACCACCCGGATCACACCTCTCACGTGCTGCAAAAGCGGGCCGCGAACTACGACAAAAACACCCGCAGCTCCGCCGCGATCCGCGCGGTCACTGGAGAGAGCCTGCTCACCTGCAATGGCGAGGCATGGAAACGCCAGCGCCGCATGGATCAACCGGCATTCCACCACCAGCAGATCGCCGGCTTCGCGGAACAAATGACCACCGCCGCCGCCACCATGATCCGGTCGTGGCGGGACCGCGAGGTGTTGGACATCTCCTCCGAAATGGCCCGGCTGACGTATTCCATCGTCGGCCGAACTCTCTTCAGCTTCAACACCGGCGAGGACGCGGCGACGGTGGAAAAGGCGATGCGCGTGATCCTGCCCCACGTGTTCGGACGGCTGGGAAACCTCGTCAACTGGCCGGGCTGGCTGCCCACACCCGCCAACCGCCGCTTCCGGAAATCCCTCGCGGAAGTGGACCAGGTCGTCTATCGGATCATCGCCCGCCATCGGCTCGCGCAGGAAAAGGGCGACCCGGACACCGACCTGCTCGCCATGTTGATGCGAGTCCGTGACAGCGAGACCGGCGCGAATCTCGGCGACTCACAACTGCGGAATGAAACCATAACCTTCCTGCTCGCCGGCCACGAGACCACCGCCAACGCGCTGACCTGGACGTTCTATCTGATTTCCCGGTACCCGGAAGTCGAGCGCCGGCTTCTCGCGGAAATCTCCACCGTCCTCGGCGGCAGGACGCCGGTCCTTGAGGACGTTTCCAAACTCAGCTACACGAGGAAAGTCATCCAGGAGTCCATGCGGCTCTATCCACCGATTTGGATCATCGAGCGGCGGGTGATTGAAGAGGATGTCATCGCCGGTTACACGCTGCCCGCCGGTTCGGCGGTGGTCATTTCGCCATACGCCATGCACCGTCACCCGGCGTTCTGGAAACGGCCGGAAACGTTCGATCCCTCGCGCTTCGACTCCCCTCCCCCGGCGGCCTACATTCCGTTTGGGGCCGGCCCGCGGTCCTGCATCGGCAGCGAGTTCGCGATGCTGGAGGCGCAGTTGGTCACCGCCATGGTCATGCAGGCGTTCCAACTGCGGCTGGTCCCCGGGCATCCCATCGAGCCGTTGCCGGACATCACCCTGCGCTCGAAGTTCGGCATGAAGATGACGCCGCATCCGAGGTCACCCGAAGTTCATGATTGAACAAAACGCCGGTTCTTCCAGTCTCCCACCATGATGAATGTTGTAAAACTGCTGATGTTCCTGCTGACCCTCGGCAACCTCACCGCCGCCGAGGACGCGGCTCACGAAGAGCTCCGGACCCTGCGCGTTCAAATCATCGACGCCATCACCAAGGGCGACATCGACGGCGTGATGAAACATGTGCATCCGGACGTGGTTATCACCTGGCAGAACTCGGAGGTCTGCCGGGGCCGGCAGGGACTCAAGGAATTTTTCGACCGCATGGGGAAAAACTCGTTCAAGGGCTACAAGGTTCCGCCAACGCCCGACGAGCTAACGATCCTCCATGGCGGAGACACCGGCATTTCCTTCGGCGAGACCGTGGCGGAATACCGTCTGCTTGGAAAAAGCTACGAGCTCAAAAGCCGCTGGACCGCCACCCTCGTCAAGCAGGACGGGAAATGGCTGCTGGCGGCCTATCACATTTCCATGAACGTGCTCGACAACCCGATCCTCACCACCGCGAGACAGGGACTCTACCTGGCAGGCGCGATCGCGCTCGTCATCGGAGTTTTAATCGGCAGGAAGTTCACCAGGCACCGCACAGCCTAACCGCCCGCCGCCAGCGTGACGATTTCCACGCGCGCCCCCTCGCCCACCTGGGTGTGGGGGAAATCCCGCGGAAACAGCGCCTGCTCGTCCAGCTCCACCACCACCGGCTTACCTCCGAAGCCGATGCTCTCCAACAAGGCGGTCACCGTCATCGGCGCTTCGATTTCGTGGGGATTTCCGTTAAGTTGGATATTCATGATCGCCATTGCAGGAGTTGTTCGGGGAAGGGGCAGTCGTCGCAGTTGGAAAAATCCTCCAGGCAGAAATCCTGATAGACTTGGAGCAGCGCCTGGTGATGGCTGACCCGCCGCATCCATGGCTGGGCCGCTTTCGCCGAGCCGAACAACCTGAGACCGCAGCGTTTCACCTTTTCGTTAGCCGCCGAGTTTCTCAGCTTGAAATAATGCTGAAACGTCATGCCGTCCTCATGCATCGCGAGCGGCGCAAGGTGGTTGGCGATGAGTTCCAGCGCCTGCGTCCTGCCGAACAAGGCCACCCGCTGGGTCGAGGCCTCCGAGGTCAGCGTATGCCGGTGCGTCCAGAACTCATGGTCGAGCGCCTGCAGGAAATCAATCAACGGCTTCGCCGAAAACGGCCGGGCCAAAGCCAGCCGCCGGTATTGCGGCCAGACTTTCACCAATGCCGCAAGCGCTCCCACGCGCCGGTGCGGATGATTCGCCGGACGCT
>JBEDKU010000342.1:0-6804 GCA_041172045.1 Verrucomicrobiota bacterium
TGGGCGTCGTGGGCGCGGTTCTTGTCGAGCCAGAAGACGGCGGGATCGCCGGAGGCGCGGGCGCGTTTGACGGCGAGTTTCACCCAGTCCTGGACGGGGGCGTCCTTGGTCTGGCAGGCGCGCCAGATGTCGCCGGCCTGGACTTCGTGCTGAAGCAGGACGTTCCCGGCGGAGTCGGTGACCTTGACGGTGCCGTTTGCGGGAATTTCGAAGGTTTTGTTATGCGAGCCGTATTCCTCGGCGGCTTGGGCCATGAGGCCGACGTTCGGGACGGAGCCCATCGTCTTGGGATCGAGCGCGCCGTTCTTTTTGCAGAAGTCGATGGTGGCTTGATAGATGCCGGAGTAACAGCTGTCGGGGATGACGGCGAGGGTGTCGCCGGTTTTGCCCTGGGCGTCCCAGACTTTGCCGCCGGCGCGGATCATGGCGGGCATGGAGGCGTCCACGATGACGTCGGACGGGACGTGGAGGTTGGTGATGCCTTTGTCGGAATTCACCATGGAGAGGGCGGGGCCGTTCGCGTAGGCAGCCTGGATGTCGGCCTCGATTTCCGCTTTCTTGTCGGCGGGGAGCTTGTCGAGTTTTGCGACGAGGTCGCCGAAGCCGTTTTTGAAATCCACGCCGAGTTCCTTGAGGGTGGCGGCGTGTTTGGCGATGAGGTCCTTGAAAAAGACTTCGACGGCGTGGCCGAAGATGATGGGATCGCTGACCTTCATCATGGTGGCCTTGAGGTGGAGCGAGAGCAGGACGTCGTCGGCTTTGGCCTTGGCGAATTGCTTGCCGAGGAAATCGATGAGCGCGGCCTTGCTGAGGTAGGTGGCGTCGAGGATTTCACCGGCCTTGAGCGGGGTGGATTCCTTGAGAACCGTGGCGGTGCCGTCCGCGCCGATGAACTCGATTTTCACATCGGTGGCAGCCGGGACGCAGACGGATTTTTCGTTGGAGAAGAAATCGCCGTGGCCGTCCATGGAGGCGACGCTGGTTTTGGAATCGGCGGACCAGGCGCCCATCGAGTGCGGGTGCTTTTTGGCGTAGTCCTTGACGGCCTTGGGCGCCCGGCGGTCGGAGTTGCCCTCTCGGAGAACGGGATTCACGGCGCTGCCCATGACTTTCGCGTAGCGGGCCTTGATGTCCTTTTCGGCGTCGGTGGTGGCGGCTTCCGGGAGATTCGGGAGCGCGTAGCCTTTCGATTGGAGCTCGGCGATGGCGGCCTTGAGCTGGGGGACGGAGGCGGAGACGTTCGGGAGCTTGATGATGTTGGTCTCGGGCAGGAGGGTCAGCGCGCCGAGCTCGGCGAGGGTGTCCGGGAGTTTCTGCTCGGCGGTGAGGAAATCCGGGAACTGGGCGATGATGCGGCCGGCGAGTGAGATGTCGCGGGTTTCCACGGTGATGCCCGAGTGCTTGGTGAAGGCCTGGACGATGGGGAGGAAAGAATAAGTGGCGAGAGCGGGGGCTTCGTCGGTCTTCGTGTAGATGATGGTGGGAACTTTGGACATGATCTTGGCGTGTGAGATACGGCCAGCGGTTTAGGGCAATGACCACGTGTGGTCAAAAGCAATTGCTTCGCCAAATCACGAACGAAATTCCGGCCGACGGCGGTGGAATTGTTGGGAAGTGCCGCAGTGCGATGATGACTTCCCTCCCTCAGACTTGCCGCCCTATCGAGATTGTGAACAACTTGGGGAAGTCGCAATAATCGCCCGAGTCTAGGAGCATTGCAGCTTCTTTCTGCGTGAACGTTCACGCGACGCTCCATACCGCGGGGTCTCTCATCCGATTCGAGTTATCCCCATTGATTTGGCAGCTTCAAACGAATGATTAGCTCCCAACCTACTGGAAAAGAAACGGTTACGCGGTTCTTGAGGGGTTACTCGGCGTTGTTGGCAAGTTGTTCACAACGGATTTACAAGGCCCGAATCCCAAAAACCTAACTTTCCCCCGCCACTTGGAATGCGCCTCTGTTAACAAAAGTTGCTTAAGATATCCAATGTGAATAACTTGGGGAGATCTCAAAAATATCCATTTGAGAGAAGAATCGAGAGCCAACATTCAGCGCCCCTTGGTCAATCAACCCGGGACCAGAGGCGATTTTCTCACGGCACCACTCGTGCCCGATAGAACCGCCGCGGATCCCCCGCCCCGCCGGGGTGGGGGAAGACGGTGGACGCGGCAGTCGCCGTTACGAGCGAGCCGATGCCGCTCCAGGAAAGCGGTGCAAGCGTGATGCTGGATTCAAGCTGGTAGCTCTTTCCAGGAACGGTGGCAACGGTGAGCGTCACGTCGTTTCCTGCAATGACTGCGGCCGTGACTTTGAGCACGGAGGACGCGGCGAGCGGGTTGGTGCCGGCGCTGTGTTCCGCGGCGTTCGACTGGCTGTCGCCGTCGGCGTCCGCTTGGGGATCGAGAGTCAGGACCGAGGTGGAGACGGCGCTGGATGGCCCAAGGATTCCGGCGTTGTTGATCTGCCGGACGCTCGCGTAGAGGGTCGTCCCATAGGTTACGCTGACAGATTGGCTAGAGGCGGTCACCGGAGAGTCGAAGAGATCGAATCCACCGGGCGTGGTGCCGATTTGCAGATGGAACCCGGAAACACCGCCATCCGGATCGGCGGTAGCGGACCAGGTGAAGGTGACTTGATTTCCAATCACGGTGCCAAACACAGCGAGTTCCGGCGCTGGCGTGCCTGGAGCAGGCGGCGGGGTGACGTCATAGAGCTTCAAATACTGACCTTCAAACGGCGCGGTCGTCCAAGCCGCCGCAGACGCAGGCACCGGATTCAGGGATACGAAAAAACCGGCGGACTTCAGATTCGCCCCGGTGATGCCGCCACCCCACAGCCAGACGTCGTCGCGGTCCGGGTCCTGCGCGGTGTAGGCCGCCGGATTCCGGGTATTGTAAATCCGCTCGTCCTTGATCCCCAGCAACGGCGCGAGGCCGCCGGGAATCTTGAAATTGTCACTCCGGGTGCTATCCCGGTCGAGGTTGGAAAACGCGAGCACCACATCCGAAAACGCCGGCGAAGCGTTCGCCGTCACATACTTCGCCACCGCGTGAATTTGCGGATTGTTGCCATCGCCATCGAGAAACCAGCGGTTCGGGGAGCGCAAAGCTGGGCTGCCCGTGCGCGCCCGGTTGGCGGCGGCGAACACCTGATAGAGCTGGTCGTTGCCGAAGACTGTGTCGTTCCAAATCGGCTGCATCGAGTTCCAGCGCTTGAAGTGGGGAATCTGTTTGCCGAAATTCGTCTCGTAGTGGCTGTAGCCGAAGGTGGTGGAAATCCCGAGTTCCTGTCCGGGAAAAACCAGCGGCACTCCGTCGAGCGTGTTGCAGGCCAGGTAGCGGACCACCGACTGCCACGGGTCCGCCATGACTTCCTCGTCGTGCGAGGTCGTGTTCGCTAGCACCAGCGCCTGGCCATAAGCCGCGCGGCGGCTTTCGAAAATGTCGCGGTAGCTTTGTTTGTTAGCCGCCGATTTCAGTGGGAATACGATGTTTTCATTGAGCACGTCGAACTGCCGCGCGCTGCGGTAAGTCACGTTTCCCCCGTCCAGCGACTCGGTCATCATCACGAAGCTCCATTTCTTCGAGCGAGCCACATTGATGATATATTCCCAACATTGAGGTGGCAGTCCCTGACCGAAATCACAGCGCAGACCATCGATGCCACGCGCGTCCCATTCGTAACGGGCCGCGGCATTTCCATCCGCCGGAAGTGAATTTCGATTCTGCCCGATAGGCCGGGTTTTCTCCAACCAATGCACGGCATATTGGGCGAAATACTGCCACACGCGACGGGTCACATTCCGCTGCTGTCCGCCCTGGGTGAAATCCGGATTTGTCCACTCATACTGCAAACTGTCGAACCAATCGCCCTCCGCCGTGAAGCTTGATCGCTCGGGTTCGCTGTCGTATTCCACTAGCGAGTCGTAGCGGCCGAAGAAGACGTCCTTCACATCGTTCCATTTTCCGAAATCAAAACGGTCCGGCCCCGCCGCGATGGAACCGGTGTCGAAGGCGCGCTGTCCGTAGTTTCCGCCGCGGGAGAAAAACCGCGCGTCGCGATTGCGGATCTGATCCGCAGGCGACCACGCGGACTCGCCGTCCCGTTGGAAAAGATCCACGCCCACCTGCGACAACTCCACATCGAACGCCGTGTGGTTGAATGGCGAATCCAGCATGATCCCCACATCCCTGGTGTCCGCCGCGGTGACGAAATCCTGCCAAGCCGTCATCGCCGCCGCGCGGTTGGCGGTCTCAGACAAACCGCCGTCGTACTGCGAGGTCATCAGCGGATTCACCTCGAAGAAATTCTTCACCGCGTAGGGGCTGCCGGGATCATAAGGATTCCCCGTGCCCGGATTGATCTCGCGGCCGACGATGCCGTTCGGGTGGATCGGTTGGAACCAGAGCCAGTTGCAGCCGAGACCTTTCAGATAGTCGAGATCCCAGCGGTTGTTAGCCGCATGCGGCGCGCCCGCGCCGTTGTGCAGGTCCTCCAAGGTCGAGCGATTGAAAAACGTGTCCCCATCCGCCTCGATGTTGAACACATTGATCTCATAAAGCCGCACATCGCGGGCCATCACCGGCGCCGCCACCACGCAATGGTCGCGCAGGCCAAACCACTGCCAGGTGACCGGACTATCAGAAGTCCGGAAGCGCGCGGAGACCCGATAGGCCCCGGTCTTCGCCACCGGCACCACGATCTCCCAGGTCCCGCCACCGACATCCGTCATGTTCAACGGCGCGAAATAATGGCCCGTCACCGGATCCGTGTCGGCGACGGAATCGGAAACCGTATTCCCGTTGATCGGCACCACTCCGTCGGGATAACCGTCCGAATTCCTGTCGCCGTCCACCAGATCCCGGCGGTTGACGTTCGTCCACAACTCCACGTCGATCACGTTTGCCACGCCCGGTGTGAAGCGGAAAGTAACGGGCGCCGTGGTTCCGGCCACCTCGTCGATGTAAACGTGGCTGGTGGTGTATTCCGCGCTGCGGTCTGCCGCGTAACCGGGAGTGCTGACGTTCAAGGTACCAACCGCCTGGGCGATCCCCGTGGCGCATAACAGAAAAACAAGTGATTTCATAAGCTTCAAGGAGCGGGCGCGACCACCATCCGATAGAACCGCCTCGGCAGACCGGCGGTATCGTCGATCTGGAAGGTGCCGGGCGCGGCGACGGGCGTTGTGACGAGAGGCGTGCCAAACGACTCCCAGCCCGTCAATGCGGTCGAGGTCTGAACCTGATACTTGCGGCCCGGCAGCGTGGGGAAGGTGAAACGGAAACCACCTGCGATCTTCGCCATCGCCAGTTTCGGATAGGCGGAGTTGTCGATCACCTGTGGATTCAGCCCGACAAGCCATTCCACGATGTTGGAAATGCCGTCCTGGTCGGGATCGCCGTCGGCACCGTTGTCGCCGGCGAGATCGTTGTCGTTGAGCCCGTTGAGCGATTCCCAATCCGTCGGCAGTCCGTCCAAGTCGGTGTCCTGAGGTCCGGCGGCAAGACCAAGCTCGAAGGTCATGCCGGTGCTGCCGAAAATCTCGATCTGTTGGGTCTGTGCCTGGTTGCGCATGTTCAGCGTGTCGAACACCACGCCGTTGTCGCGATCCACCGCCGCCGCATTGAAGGTCGCGCTGTTGCCGCCACCGTAACGGATATACGTGCGGACCATGCCGGTGGATTTGTAATTCGTCACACCCGCCTCGCCAGTCGCCACGTTGTCCACAAGCGGTGTGAGGTTCGACTGCCCGCTCAATAACAGATCGTTCAAGTTCGGCGACAGCCCGAACCGCACGTAAAGCGGACCCAGACCAACACCGAGCGTGTAGGCCGCCGAAAGCGATGAAGCGCCCGCGGCCAGCGTGATCGACTTCGCTACATTTCCATCACTGCTGGTCAACGTCCACCCGCCGCCGGAAGGCGTGATCGTATAAAGATCGTTCACGTAAGCCAGCGCATCCGGCGCTCCATTCGCGAACCAGTCCTTGAATCCGCTCGTTCGATAGGCACCCACCGCGCCGCCGGTGATGTTGGTGCCGCCCTCCGTTTCGTCTTCGGAACCCGCGTAACCCAGTGGATTTCCGACGGCCTGGTGAATCGCATTCGTCGCCGGGTCGCGCACCCAAGCGCCGGTCAGGCGGCCACCGATGCGCTCGAACACCGCGAAGATCCGGTCGTTGAACAACAGGTACTCCCCTTCCCCGTCGAGATCCACGTCCGACGTCTCCGTCTGCGAGATCCCGTCGTAAGTTCCGCCGGTCGCCGCGACCGACCAGGTCTGCACCCGGTTGAAGACCGCGATATTGCGGAACTGCCCTGAGTGGTCTTCGCGAAGCCGGCGAGGGCCTGGCTGGTCGTATCCGGATAGATATACGCGCCGGTGCTGTATTTGCTCAGGTTGTTGCTCGTCTGGTTATGGAACGCGGTCTGGAAAACCGCCGCGCCGGCGGTGCCTCGGGCGAGAGCCGCCAGACTGCCAGAAGGCAGGGCGGAGATCTGACTCCACGCCTGAGCGACGATGCCGGTGTTCAGCGAAAGCGTGCCGAACTCCTTGCCAGCCGGAAGCTCCACGCCGGGACGGATGTCGAAGCGCTTGTCACGCAGGCCTTCTTCCCGACCGCCGAGCCCGTTATACCAATTGTCATAATTTTCCTCGGTCGCGTGATCCACGTAGTCGTGGGCGACTTTCAAGAGACCACCACTGACGCCGCGATTGACGCTGCCCCAGGTGTCGCCCATGCCATCGGGTGGTTGTGATAGATCCACCGCGCCGCTGGCGATCTGGTCCGGTGTGACGAGTTG
>JBEDKU010000343.1:0-8370 GCA_041172045.1 Verrucomicrobiota bacterium
TTTGCAGATTCGGGAACTCGCCCTGTCGGATCTCATCCAAAAACACGGCGCGGCCAACTTGTTGGTATGGATTTCCTTCAAGACCGGCGGGCAAATCGTTTCCGAAAACCTGGCCACCTTCGCCAAACCCAAGGAACTCGCCTTGCTCGACCCCGGACTCGTCTCCGCGGTGAGTGGCAAGGGCAAACAGTGGACCGTCACCCTCACCGCGAAGCACCCGGCGCTTTGGACCTGGCTGGAGGTGGCCGGCGCCGAGGCGCGGTATTCGGACAATTTCATTCACGTGTCGCCCGCCAAACCCGCGAGCATCGGGGTGACTCTCGAAAAAGAACTGTCGAAGGAGGAATTCGTCCGCTCCCTGAAAGCCCGCAGTCTCCACGACACCTTCAAGGTGGACGAAGTTTCTCAAGCCCGCTGAGCACCGCACGGAAGTTCCCATCATGCACATCATCCCCATCGTCAAAGTTCCCGGGCATCACAAGGTTTTGCGACTGGCCACCTGGCTCGTCGTGGCGGCCGCACCGTTTTGCGTTGCCGCGGAAACGCCCAAATACCTCGACGCCAGCCAGCCCGTCGAGACGCGAGTGGAAGACCTGCTGTCGCGCATGACCTTGGAGGAAAAGGTTTTGCTCCTGCACGCCGACTCGAAATTCACCACCGCCGCGATTCCGCGTCTGGGCATTCCGCGGCGTTGGTTGTCGGACGGCCCGCATGGGGTGCGCGAGGACATCGGCCCGGATACTTGGGAGAGTTCCGGACACACGGATGATTTCGCCACCGCCATGCCCGCCGCGATTTGCCTGGCCGCAACGTGGAATCCCGAACTCGGATTCAGCGAAGGCGAGGTCATCGGCCAGGAGGCGCGCGCGCGGGGCAAGGACATCATGCTCGGGCCGGGCGTGAACATCCTGCGCACGCCGCTGTGCGGCCGGAATTTCGAATACTTCGGCGAAGACCCGTTCCTCGCCGGCGCGATGGGGGTCGGCTACGTGCGCGGCGTCCAGTCGCAGGACGTCGCCTCGTGCGTGAAACATTTTGCGGTGAACAACCAGGAGCTGGATCGCGGCAAAATCGACGTCGAGGTGGACGAACGCGCGTTGCGGGAAATTTATCTGCCCGCATTTGAGGCCGTGGTGCGCAGCGGCGGCGTGTCGTCAGTGATGGGCGCCTACAACCAAGTGCGCGGCCAATACTGCTGCCACAACGAATATTTGATCAACGGGATCCTCAAAGGCGAGTGGGGTTTCAAAGGCCTGGTGGTGTCCGACTGGGCCGGCGTGCATGAAACGAAGCAGGCGGTGCTCAACGGCCTGGATCTGGAAATGGGCACCGACGGTGTGGGATACGACGACTTTTATCTGGCGAAGCCGTATCGCGACGGTTTGACGAGTGGCGCATTCCCCATGGCCGGCCTCGACGACAAGGTCCGGCGCAATCTGCGCGTCATGATTGCCACCAAGGTCCTGGATGCCGGGCGGAAACCCGGCTCGCTCAACACCGCCGCGCACCAGGCCGTTGCCCGCCGCGTGGCGGAAGAAGGAATCGTCCTGCTGAAAAACGAAAATCAAACGCTGCCGCTGGACGCCGCGAAGTTGAAAACCATCGCCGTCATTGGCGAAAACGCCACGCGCCGGCACGCGCACAGCGAAGACAGCTCCGCCATCAAGGCGTTTTACGAAATCTCACCGCTCGACGGGATCGTGAAACGCGCCAGCAACCAGGTGAACGTGATTTACTCCCTCGGGTATCAAAAGGATGGCGGCGCGGACTTGGCCGAGCGCGCCGTGGCCGCGGCCAAAGCGGCGGACGTGGTGATCTACATCGGCGGCCTGAACCGCGGCACGGGCTTTGACTGCGAAAATGTGGATCGCGCCGACATGAAATTGCCCTACGGCCAGGACGAGCTGATTCAAAAACTCGTCGCCGCGAATCCGAACACCGTGGTCGTGCTGGAAGGCACGATCGTGGAAATGGATCCATGGCTCGGCACGGTTCCGGCGTTATTGCAGGCGTGGTATCCCGGCATGGAAGGCGGCAACGCGCTCGCCAAGGTCATTTTCGGCGATGTGAACCCGTCCGGCAAACTGCCGGCGACGTTTCCCAAAAAACTTGCCGATTCGCCCGCCCACGCCTTTGGCGCGAGCGGTTATCCCGGTGTCAACGGCACGGCGACCTACTCGGAAGGGCTGCTTGTGGGCTACCGCTGGTTCGATGCGAAGAACATCGAGCCGCAGTTTCCATTCGGCTTCGGTTTGAGTTACTCGGATTTCCAATATTCGAATCTGGAACTGGTGAAGGGCGATGGGGGAATCGTCACCGCGCGCTTTGAAATCAAGAACACCGGTGCCCGCGACGGCGCCGAAGTCGCACAGCTCTACCTGCATCCGGAAAAATCCAGCGTGATGCGCCCGGACAAGGAACTGAAGGGCTTCACGAAGGTTTTCCTGAAAGCCGGTGAGTCCCAAACCGTTTCGATTCCATTGGCTCAAAGCGCCTTCGCCCATTTCGACCCTGCGAAAAAGGGTTGGGTTGCGGAAAAGGGGGTGTTCAGGGTCCTGGTCGGCGGTTCTTCGCGCCATCTCCCTCTGCAGCGCGATTTCAATCTCGCGCACACCACCGCGATTGAATAAATCCGGCTGCGCCAGCGCTTTCCCGCGATTGGCAGTAAGATCTCTTTGTGACAACTCCACCCTCACCGGAATTTCAGGCAGTGATCCGCTTGTGCCGGATGCTTGTCATGGCCCTCCTCGTTTGGGCGAGCCCGCTGCAAGGAGTTCTGCTCGCCGCCGAACCGCTGACGCCGATCGGGGACGTCCGCTCACTGTCCCGCGAGACGACCAGCCGTGCCCTGCCGATTCGGGTGCGCGGAGTGGTGACGTGGTTGAACGGTCGGGACAATTTGACCGTTCAGGACGATTCGGGTGGCATTTGGATCGATTTTGTCGAGGCGCGCATTCGCGATGTCTGGCGGGGGGATGACACCGTTTTGGACAACGCCGTGGAAGGCATGGAGATCGAGGTCGAGGGTCGGATCGACCCCGGCGGCTACGCCCCGATGATCCTGCCTTCGACCCTGCGCATCCTCGGCGCCCAACCGCTGCCACAGGCGGCGCCGATGGTGCCGTCGCGTTTCTTCAGCGGAACGGATGATTGCCAGCGCATCGAGGTCAATGGCGTGGTGCAGCGTTTCTATCCGCAGGGCGACTGGGTGATCCTGGTAATGGATGCGAATCCCGGGCGTTTCACCGCGCAGGTTTCCCATGCGGTCGCGACGGATCCGGCGGCATTGGTGGATGCGGAAGTCCGGTTGCGGGGGGTGGCGGCCACCCGTTTCAATACCCGCGGCGAGGCGACCGGCAGCCGCATGTTCGCCAATGTGTCGGGCGATTTGGTGGTGACCAAGCCGTCCCCACTGCCTGACGCGGTTCCCAAGGTCACGCTCGACCGCCTGCTGCCATTTCGCGCCGAGGTTCTTGGTCCGCACCGGGTGCGAGTGGAAGGCACGGTGGCTTACGCGCTCCCCGGCAAGTTTCTCTACATGCAGGACGGGATCAACGCGGTGCGGGTGGAGACGACCTCGTCGCTGGCGCTCAAGCCGGGAGATCGGGTCGAAGTGGCTGGATTTGTGTTCATGTATCGATTCATCGGCTCGCTGCGGGATGCCACGGTGCGCAAGACCGGGGCTGCGGGATTACCGGAGTCGGTGGAGATCAGTCCCGGGGAAGTTCTCGCTCTCAACCAAATGGCGGTGGAGACCGCCCAAGTCGCACCGCATGACTATGACGGCCACCTGATCCGCTGCCGCGCCCGCTTGCTCGCCGTGGAATCCGGCTTGAGCGGGAAGGCGGTCCGCACGCTCACCCTCGAGCAGACCGGTGCCACGAAGCGGGACAAGCTGATCTTCCGGGCCCAGCTTTTTGAAGGGAAGGCGAGCTCGTTGGATGCCTTGCAGCCCGGCAGCGAGCTGGAAGTCACCGGTCTGGTGGAACTCGAGTTCGCGGCGACTGAAATCGACAATGAAGGACCGAGAACCGCTCCGGTGAATCTCGGCCTCATCCTGCGCAGCGAGTCCGACGTGCGCGTCCTCCAGAAACCGTCGTGGTGGACCGCACGGAATTCCATCGCGGTGGTCGCGGCGGTGCTGCTGGCGCTCGGCGGGGCCTTGGTATGGAACTTCCAGTTGAAACGCCAGGTGCGGCGGAAATCCAATTTGCTCGCCCGGGAAATCAACGCCCGCCGGGATGCCGTCATGGAATTCCGCACCACCATGCGCGAACGCAACCGGCTAGCGGCCAACCTGCACGATACGCTGCCCCAGTCGATGAGCGGCATCGGACTGCAACTCGACGCCTGCGAATTCAGCCTCCGCAAGCTCGGCATCGATTCGTTGCCGCCCTTGGAAGTGGCGCGGCGCATGGTCGAATACGCAATCGGCGAACTGCGCGGCGCGGTCTGGGAAATGCGCAGCCTTTCCTTGCGAGGCCGTAGTTTTACCGCGGCTTTGCAGGCGGTGGTGGATCAGGCGGTGAGCGGACACGCCACCCGCGTCACCGTCCGCACCGAAGGACCGCTGGAGCGGATTCCCGATGTGGTGTCCGGCAATCTGCTCTTGATCGTGCAGGAGGCGCTCCGCAATGCCCTGCAACACGGCAAGCCGGCCCTCATCGTCCTGGCAATCACCACCGAAGGGCCGGGAGCTCCCATCCGTCTGGACCTTCGCGACGACGGTTCCGGATTCACACTTGGCCGACAGAAGGGTCCGGAACAAGGGCACTACGGCATCGTCGGCATGAGGGAACGGGCCGAGCGACTCGGCGGATCCCTTCATGTCGAGAGTTCGCCCGGCCACGGCACCCGGATCGTCGCAGTGGTGCACCGGGATGCGGATGACAACCCCATGGCGGATGATATTCCATTGGCGGATCCGCCAATAGTGGATCCCTGCCGTGCATCATAACCTTATGGGAAACCGGGCTCCTTTTCGTCCTCAAATTACGGTCTCTCCAACCACCCCATGTCCGCTCCCACGCCTGCTCCCATCCGACTTCTGCTGGTCGATGATCATCCCGTCATGCGTGCCGGAATGGCGAATGTCCTTGGCTTGGATCCTGATTTCGAAGTGGTCGCACAGGCTGACGACGGCGAAACGGCACTGGGTTTGTGGGACCGGCACCGGCCGGATGTGACCCTGCTGGACATCAGCATGGGCGGCATGGATGGCATCGACACCCTGCGCCGCATCCGGCAGGTCGACCCCTCCGCGCGGGTCCTGATCCTTACCTCGTCCGACGCCAACGAAGACATCCGTCACGCCTTAAAAGCCGGTGCCTGCGGCTATGTCACCAAAAACGTCCGCGCCAGCGAGCTGGCGGAAGCGATCCGGACCATTCATGCAGGCGGCCAGATTCTGAGTGAGGAACTCAAACGAAAACTGACCGAGGATGACGGATCCCGCCATCTCACTTCCAGGGAAATTGAAGTTCTCGGGCTGGTCCGCCAGGGATTCACCAACGACGAGATCGGCCGCCTGCTGGGGATTTCCGAACGCACAGCGCGGGCGCACATGGGAACCATCCTGGAAAAACTCAACGCCTCGGACCGGGCCGCCGCCGTGGCCCGCGGTTTCGAAACGGGGATCCTCAAGGCGTGAGCCGGTTCCCGCCTATTGGCGGATCCGCCAATTTCCAAACCTTGCCGAGTGGCGTAATTTTGAAGGACACCCGCGAATTCCGAACACCCGGCACCGGGTCCATTTGCCCCCAATTTTCACCATGTCCGCGCCCGCGCCGCTCCCTGCTCCCATCCGGCTTCTGCTGGTCGATGATCATCCCGTGATGCGCGCCGGAATGGCGAATGTTCTCGGCATCGATCCTGACTTCGAGATCGTCGCGCAGGCCGATGGCGGAGAAACGGCATTGGCCTTGTGGCGCCAGCACCAGCCCGACGTGACCCTGATGGACATCAGCATGGGCGGCGTCGATACCTTGCGCCGGATGCGGCAGGATCAATCCGCCGCGCGGGTGCTGATGCTCACCTCTTCCGAGGCAAGAGAGGACGTCCGATACGCATTGGAGGCCGGTGCCAGTGGTTTCGTCTCCAAGAACATCCGCGCCGGCGAGTTGGCCGAGGCGATTCGGACCGTCCATTCGGGTGGCCGGATCGTGGGTGAGGACGTCGGGCGGGAAATCACCCGAGTTGAAGGTATCCGTCATCTCACCGCTTGGGAAACGGACGTTCTCGGATTGCTGCGCCAGGGTTTTACCAACGATGAGATCGGGCGTCTGCTGGGGATTTCAGAGCAGTCGGCGCGGACTCACATAGGTGCCATTACGGAAGGTTTCGAAAGCGGGAGCCTCAAGGCATGAACCGGTTCTTCCGGTTACTGGCGGATCCGCCAATAAACAATGCCGCCCCCTCAGGAGAGATTGAAGGTGCTTTCCATCACGCCCAATCACGAAACCCGGAATCCCCGTCTCGCAGCGGTCGTCGTTTCGACTGAGACCCATCGTCTCTTACAACCCATCATGAAGTATCAAGACCTTTGCCATTTGGAGAGCCGACCCGACCGCACCAATAAATCCCTTCTCACCGGTCTCCTCCTCACTGCCTGCATCTGCGCCACTGCGAACGCCGCGCCTTCGTTCGTTGCCAGTCCCGACGGGAAAATCAAAATCCACCTGCTCGACGACGCGCCTGCGGGACTTTCCTATCAGATCGAAATGGATGGCAAAACAGTCGTTGCATCCTCCCGTCTTGGCATTCGCAGTGACGGCAAGGATCTCGGAAGTAACGCCAGACTGGGCAGCCCGGTCGCCCGCCGCATTGATGAGACCTACCCGCTGCGGGGCGTCAAATCCACTGCGGTCAATCGCGCGAACGAAGCCATCTTCGAAGTCACCTCCGATGGCCGCGAAAGCTATCAACTCGAAGTCCGCGCCTACGATGATGGCGTTGCGACCCGTCTCCGGCTGCCCGCAAAACCTGGCCGCACGGTGGAAGGTGATCTCACGGAATGGCAACTCCCGGCCGATTCCACCTGCTGGTTCCAGAATGAACTCCACAGTTACGAAGGCCCCTACCTGCAGGAGTCGGTCGGCAAGCTCAAGACCGGCACCCAGGTCGGTCTTCCCGCCACCGTCAGCCTTGCCGGCGGCGGCTTTTTACTGGCAACCGAAGCGGCACTCGTCGACTATCCGGATCTCGCGCTCACCGTTGCGGCCGATCATTCCTGGAAGGCGCTGCTCCACGCCGAACCGGACGGATGGAAGACCGACGCCGAGGTTCTTCAGCCGTGGCGTGCCACCCTCATCGCCCGCGATCTCAACGCTCTCGTCAACAGCGACCTTGTCACCAATCTCTGCCCGGCACCTACACCCGAACTCGCCAACGCGGACTGGATCAGGCCGGGCCGGGCTTCATGGCATTGGATGGCCATCGGTGATCCGCTGCTTGCCGAGCAGTCGGATTGGATCCAATGGACCGCCGATCTGGGTTTTGAATACTATCTGATCGACGATGGTTGGAAGCAATGGCGCGATGGCGATCTCGATGAGTGGGCCTGCCTGAAGCGCACTTGCAAACAAGCCGCCGAAAAGAAGGTGGATATCTGGCTCTGGGTTCACAGCAAGGAGGTCTCCGATTCTGTTTCCCGCCGCGCCTATTTCGAGAAAACCCGCGCTGCCGGAGTCGTTGGCATCAAGATTGATTTCATGCCGGCCGCCAATCGGCAGTGGGCGAACTGGTATGTCGAGACCCTGCGTGATGCCGCCGCCGCAAAACTCATGGTCGATTTTCACGGTGCCGTCAAACCCACCGGCCTCCAGCGCACATGGCCTAACGAACTAACACGCGAAGGCGTGCGGGGCCACGAATGGCACATCACCCGTTATGATCGCAAGCTGACGTCCGACCATGATCCGATCGACCTTTTCGTCCGTGGCGTCCAGGGGCCGGCGGACTTCACCCCGACCGTGTTTGAAACCAAGGAACTGCAGGGTTTCACCTGGGCCCGCGAGCTGGCCCAGGCCGTCCTTCACACTTCGCCGTTTTACTGTTATGGCGGCCATCCCGGCAGCTACCTTGCGAATCCGGCGGTGGACATCATTCGAGAACTGCCCGCCACCTGGGACGAAACGCGGGTGTTGCCGGGTAGTGAAATCGGAAGCCTCGCCGCCTTCGCCCGCCGCAAGGGGGATCGCTGGTTCATCGGTGCCATGAACGGAGCGGAAAACCAAAAATTATCCATCGACCTCGGCTTTCTGGCTGGCGGAACATGGAAACTAACAGCCATGCGCGATTCCGCCGAACAGCCCGACGCCTATGAGCGCAAGGAAAGCACCGTCACTTCGAAAGACCGGATCGAGCTGAACC
>JBEDKU010000344.1:0-13136 GCA_041172045.1 Verrucomicrobiota bacterium
GATCACAACTCCGAGGGCCGGCCGATCGCGCCGGACTATTCCGATCACAAAAACGCGAGGTTTCTCAGCTGGCTCACCTCGGCATCCCAAAACGCGACGATGATCCAGGTGCCCAACACGAAAAACGCGGCGCTCAAGGTGAAACTCGTCGGCGAAAAATCCGTGGGAACCGCCGACCCGGACAAACGGCAGATTTTCCTCACCCCGACCAAGGTCAACTTCAACCAACTTCGCGGCAGCTATGCCTGGTGGATCAGCGGCGAAAACCAAAAGGCGCGCATCCCCCGGCCCTACGAACCCACGACTTCCGATGCGGCGACCTGGTCGGTCCTTGCAAAAACCCACGCCACCGCGGACCCCGCGCCCTTCAACCTGAACAACCTGCTGGCGGACGCGTCATTGAAAGATCCCTCCGCCATCGCGCCAGGCTCCAAGGCGGTATCCATCCTACAAGGTGATCTTCTCGGCTCCACCGCGAAACTCTCCCAAGAGTTTTTCCACGACCTTTCCGCGAATTCCGTCGGGCTGCTCACCAACACCGCCACCGGCGGATGGCGCAAGGACCTCTCCCTGCTCACCGAAAACTGGGAAAACAGCGCCTTGCCTTCCAGCAATCTTCCCTTCTTCCGGGTCACTCCGGAACAGGACCTTTTGTTCACGCGGCCGACCTCAGATCCGTTTGTCGCAAAATCCATCCTCTATCCTTGGGCCGACTACCGCCGGGGGCCGATCACGACCAACGCCGCCAACGCCCCGATCTATCGCTTCCCGCCCATCGGCAGTTGGGCCCATCTCGCGCGATACGCCACCCTCTACAAAAACGTGTTCCCCGCAACCGCCGCGGGCAACGCGATGGCCACCAATGCCAGGGCTGCCGCCGTCAACACCGCCACCCCTGCGGATTTCATTCATCAAGTCCGCGTCCTGCCGGTGATTTCGCGGGTGCAGTGGATCTTCTCCCACAAAACGGTGGCGAGCGCGACACCCGGAAAGTATGATTTGAATCTGGTCGTGCAGCCGGTCATCACCTTGTGGAACCCTTATAATGTAACTTTATCCGTCCCAGCCGGCTTGAATATCAGTCTGAACGGTTCCCTGCCACCGGTCATTGAATATAAGGTGGACGGAGTGGCGTTACCCAAGAAAATCACCTTACAGAGCAACGCGATCACTGCGGCTGCGACAGCGCGCAACATCGTGGGGGCCACCCCGGGGCCGACGAATTATACAATTGCATCCGTTCCCTCGTTTGCCCCGGGAGAAACCCGCGTCTTCAGTGCGAGCGGAAGTCCCGCACTTAACCCAGGCTACAATTCATTCGGTGGCATCTCCTATCCCATCGCCAAGGCATTGGGGAACGCGACGCCCGCCGGGAATAGCAAGATCTCCACCAGCATGACCTTTGATTCAGAGTACTCGGATAATTCCGACGGGGTGGGATTATACATGAATATGGGCCTCACTGGCACGGGCACCGTTCTAGCCTACCGGATGATTTACGAAACCGCGCAAGCGGCTTTGTTTTATCCGCCGCTGGCCGAGGGGAAATTTCCGGCACCGACGCTTGACGAAGCCAAGTCGGCTGCTGGCACTCCGTTTCTTTCCGTAACCTTTGGCGCGCGGATGGCCAGCAACACCCACCTTCCATCCAAGGGATTCGTACAATCCAGTCCTTTCGTCAACTATACCGCGATGGGCAGGAAAAGTACCGTGGAGCAGACGATTCAGTATAACTACCCGGGCGTCCTGCACAACGTCAACTCGCCGTTCGAGTTCAGCTTCCAGGGCCTGCGGGCGAATACTACCTACCTACCACAAGCAACCGCCGGCAACCGCGGATTCATCGTCACGGGATTCCAGGCGGCGGATGGACTCTCACGCTGCGTCATCGCGGAGCTGCCAGGCCGCCCGCTCCACTCGCTGGCGGAACTCCAGAACTGGGACGCGCGCTATGAGAACCCGATTCCGCCCTACGCTTTCAATCTGGTAGGAAACAGCGACGCCACACCGCTTCTTCCAGCGGACAACGTCGTCAATCCCACGACCGCAAGCGCCAAGGGAGCGGAAAACCTGCAGAACGACGACTCCTACTGCCTCAATCACGTGTTGTTCGACGACTGGTTCTTTTCCTCCATCGCCCCCGAGCCCGCTGCGTTTGGTAAGCCACCAGGGACGTCCACCCCTAGGACGACTTATGCGAATTTTCTCCAAGATCCGAAAAAACCTTTGGCCAACCGGGCTTACAAGCCCATCACCAGCGATTCGAGCTTCGCCGCCATCTCCGCCGCCAACGCCAACACCCGGGCCACCGAAAATGTCGATAAGACCGCCACCTCATGGAAAACCATCGCCTCCCGGCTGGAAGTGGAAGGCATGTTCAACGTGAACTCCACCTCCGTGAAAGCCTGGCGCGCCCTACTCGGACACGCGCGCAACCAGCAGATCCCCTACATGGGCAGCACGGGCAAACCCGAACTCGCCGCCGCCGCCGACTATGGTTTCAGCCGCTTCAGCGTTGCCGGCGACGTGGAGGCGAAAGCATCCGGAACCTCCGGATCCTTCGTAGGCAATGCGGAATATGCCGGCTACCGGGTCTTCAGCAGTTCCCAGCTCGACCTGCTGGCCGAGGAAATCGTCAAACAAGTGCGTCTCCGCGGCCCGTTCCTCTCGCTCGCGGAATTTGTGAACCGCCAGCTCTCCTCCGGCGAACCTGCGCTCGCAGGTGCCATTCAAACCGCCCTCAACAAACTCACCGCCAGCCCGCAGAACCCCTTCGGCAAGTTGCAGAGCGATCTGACTCCCGACGCCTTGGGGACGAACATTTCCACCGCGAGCCCGCCCGGCGGAGCGACCGGCTACGCCTTTCCCGCAGCCGCGGCCGGCTATAACATCTACGGACTCCCCGGCTGGACCCGCCAGGCGGATGTGCTCCGGCCGCTCGCCCCCATCCTCACCGCGCGGGACGACACTTTCACCATCCGTGCTTACGGCGATGCCCGTGACGCCACGGGCAACACCGTCAAGGCCCGCGCCGTGTGTGAGGCGACCATCCGCCGGAGCAGGGATTTTGTGGACGTGGCCGATGACGCGGTAATCGCCGACCTTTCAATCAACCAGGGAAAGCTGCCAGACCGGAAAGCCGCCAATAAGATCTTCGGGCGTCGCTTCGAGATCGTTTCCTTCCGCTGGCTTGCCGACACCGAAATCTGATGTCAGTTTCACCGGGCAACCGGACACCGTCTTTCCCGATCCTTCACTTTGCCCCACATCGAAAGCCCATGCGCTACCTGTTCCTCATCGCCCTTTGTTTCCCGCTACTCGCCACCGCGCAAAACAAGCCGCAAAAGCGCACCTGCCGGATCTTGTATTTGAACCCTCCGCCCAATGCGCCCACCAAGCTCTTCCTTTTCGACGGCACCGCTTCCCAGGAGGTGGAGTTGCCGGAGATGAATTTCTCCGACGTCTATCAAATCGCGGGCGGTGACACCAACGTCCACTTGTTGCCCGGAGCTGTGCTCAAGCCCGAGGAAATTCCCGCCGGGGCGCCCGCTGGCAGGCTTCCTGCCGTGATCACGGATTTCTACATCGTCGTCTCCGGCGATCCCGCCAACAAGGTCGTGCCGGTCCAGTTCCAGATCATCGACGCGGGATCGGAAAAATTCAAAAGAGGCCAGATGATGTGGTACAACCTGACGGGCAATGCCGTGGGTGGTCAGTTGGGGAGCCAGAAACTCGCGATCAAAGGACAATCACGCGCGATCATCGATTCTCCGGCCAAGGGCGAGGAGGATTTCGACGTCAACCTCTCCTACGTGATTCAGGGGGATCCGCAGTTCCACCCCATCTGCCAGACCAAATGGGTCCATGACCCGCGCTCGCGCATGGTGATGTTTGTCTATGGCGGCGCTCAAAACACCACGCCACAAATCGCAGGGTTCAAGGATTTCCGAAGCGCCCCCGAAAAGACCGAGTAGCGGTTCTTCCCACCGCATGTCAGCATGTCGCTAACAATCCCTTCTCCTGCGGAAACAAATCGGAGCAGACAACAGGATTCCAAGTAATGCGGATGCCTCCGGCACCGCGGTGACGTTGAACTGGAACTCATACCCGGAGGTCGGCCCCGTCTCGTTGATCCAGAAGGCATAACTCCCGGGACCCAGCGTGGCGGCGTAGTCATAGGGTGGTCCGGCGGTGATAGTGCGCAGAACATTCCGCCCCACCGCCCATGCCCCGAAGCCGACGTAGCCGATGGGATCGGCGAAATCATTGCTTGGCGGTGAGCTCAGGAGCGCGCCCGGCTGGGACATCATGTAGCTGAGGTTCTCCGGATTTTCCGAATCGGTGGTATAGCTGAGGACCCGGAGCGAATCGAGGCGCAGGCCGGCCGCCACCACCAACGTGAAGAGATCACGGTCGCCATCGACCACCGTACCTTTCAATGTGGACGAGCCGGCACCGGGACTGAACAAAGCGGGCATGAGGTAGTCATCGCTGAGGTCGCCATGCAGCGTCTCGTCATGGATGAATACAGCGCCCCGTGCTCCGGGAGCGAGCGCCAAGGCCAGCAAGGCCGCGATTGAGATTCTCATCAGGCGAAGAGTCCAAGAGGTGGAGCCGCGGATGTCACGTCATAGAAATTCGCGATATTGGGCAGCACAAGCGGTAGTTCGCTTTTTGAAACGCCGAGCCAGAGGAGCAGGTCGGCGTAGTAGGGATCGACGCCGGTGGTGGGCAGGAGGCGGCCGTTTGTCCCGAGGTCGAGTCCGTCACCAAGCTTGAGGATGTCCGGATAGTTGCCGAGGATTTTACCGCCATTGAGCGCGCCACCCACGACGAAGGCGTTGCCTCCCCAGGCATGGTCGGTGCCGCTGCCATTGCTGCGGAGCGTGCGTCCGAAATCCGAGCCCGTGAACACCGTGACCTTGTCCTGAAGACCCTGTGCGACCATTTCAGTCCAGAATTCCTTGATGGCGAGATTGACCTCGGCGAGTAGGGCGGTTTGGTTGGCGACGAGATTTGAATGTCCATCCCAGTTTCCGAAGCCAATGAAGAAGGTCTGGCGTTTGACGTTGAAGGTCTGCCGCAGCGAGATGGTGCGGGCGATGGACTTGAAACTGGCTGAAAGACCGCCGCTGAACGCGGTGGAGGTCGTGGTCGTCTGGAAAGACGCTTGGAAGATGTTCGCGAGATCGGAATACTCGTCAACCTTCTGCCGGTGCACGCGCTGCATGATGTTTTGATAGACCCGGCTTTGCTGCGCCTCGAACTTGGTCTTCATCCACTGGTCCTTGAAGTTCGTATTGTTCAGCAGGTCGATCCCGGAGGACCCGATGGCCAGACCACTGTTGCTGACGCCCTGGTTGATGCCCTTAGTGCTGCTGAGAGCGAAGCTCATGGGCAGCGTGGCGGCGGGGTTTTCCCGGAGGTTGATGATGTCGGCGGTGCGGCCGAACCACCCGGTCTTGCTGGTGACGTATTGAGGCAGGCCAGTCTGCCATGAAGTCTGCTGGGTGTTGTGCGCCCCGATGGAAACCGGCACGCGGTAGGTGCCGGTCTCATATTCGGAGACACTCGGGATCGGCTCGACGAGCGTGCCGATGTTCGCAATGAAACTGGCGTTGCCCTGGTTGAAAAGATTCGCGATGTCCGGCATTTGGGGATGCACCGCGAAGGTCCGTCCGGGGGTGTTGCTCACATTCAGGGGGAGCGCCGCACTCGCGTTGTAGGGATCTCCGGGAACTGACGGCAGTTGCAGCCCGACATTGGACCGCGTGAGTTCATACCATCCGAACTCCTCCGGAGTGGTCGGGATAAGCATGTTATAGGAATCGTTTCCGCCATTGAAAAACAGGCAGATGAGCGCCTTGTAATCATCAGGATCGGGCGGGCCGCCCTGGGCGCGAGCGATGTTTCCCGCCAATGTCATGTTGAGGATGGCATTGATGGCGGGCATGGAACTCATCATTCCGCAGGTGCCGTTTCTCAGAAAGGAGCGTCGGTTCATGGACTTGGTTTTTGAATGATTGGTGGGCTTATCTTTGGACGGCGCAGGCGGAGTCGGCGAAGAGCTTGAGCACCGCGTATTTGATCCGGCTGGCGGAAGTCTCGCTGCCCCAACTGGCGGCGTAGGTTCCCGTGGCGAAAATGGGCTCCTTGTAGTCGGCGCGCGCGGCGCCATCGGCCAGGCCGCCGGTCATGAGCAGGCTGAGGCGGTCCACCAGTGCGTCCCGGCTGGTCGTTTCCTCCAGCATCTTGATTTCCTTGAGCATGCGGAATTGCACGGCGGGTTCCGATGGAATGGCTGTGCCGGGGTTGATGATGAATCTCGGCTTGTGGAGATATTCGACGAGCTTCGTTCTCACCTGTTCGATGAACGAGGTGTTGGTGGTGGCGTCGAGAAGTTGGAACTCGGGCGAACGCAATCCCGCGTCCTGGATCTCGCCCGACTCCTGATAGGTCGACTCGAAGAAATTGAAAACAGAGGGGGACTCGAAGAACGCCTGATTGCTGAACGAGCGGGCGTTGGTGAAATGAAGGTTGTCGTTGGTGTAGGGATCAGGATCCACCTCGGTGCCGACCTCGAAGGCCCGCACCAGGCTGGTGAAACGCATCATCGGTTCGCGGAGTTTCCCGTGCATGGGATCGGTGAGAAAACGCGGCCCGCGGGCTTCGGGATCGAGCAGAATGGCCTTGATGACCTGGCCGAGGTTGCCATCGCTGCCCGTGAAGACCTGGGAAATCCGTGCGACATAAGCGGGTGTCGGGTTCGAGGTCACGAGGTTCTGGATCAACCGGGTGGAGACGTAGGGCGCGCAGTTCGGGTGCTTCACCAGCTTTTCGCAAACCAGGCGGACTTCCGCTTTGACGCCCATGTTTGCGGGGATCGAGATATAACCATTGAGCAGGGATTTCGCCGTCGTGTCGTGATCGGTCTCCTTCGCCACCATTTCCCTGGACGTGAAATTCCAGTTCACCGTGTCCGAAGCGGTCGTCCCGTTGTTCGTGCCCTTGAGGCCGGTAAAAGTCTTGGCGAGCTCGGACACGTCCTCGAAATCATAGGTCGGGATGAGGGATCCCTGGGCGTCGGTTTTGTAGGATCCGTCCGGATTCATCTCATAGAGACCGATGGTGAACAACTGCATGATCTCGCGGGCGTAGTTTTCATCCGGCAGGGTTTGCAGGGCGGGATTGGCCTTCTTGTTGTTGATGAAGGTAAGCCAGTCGCCCATGTGGCCGTTGACGGAGACATGATAGAGCAAATCCTCGTAACGCCCGAAGCAGCGCTGGTGGAAAATATCGACAAACACCGAGCAAGGCTCGCCATAGCGCGGGGTGTAGCCGGCACCCGAGGCGACGATGATCTGGAGCAGCGCCCACACGGATTTCTGACGCAGGATGTCATCACCATGGACGACGCCCCGCATGAAGGAGGTGCTCAGATTACTCTGGGGGAAACCGGGGTTCTGGGTGTCGTATGGGACGTCCTTGAAGTCAGGATCACCATTCGGATCGGCCGCCCTAAGCGCGGCCCACTGACTCTGAATGCCCCTGAGGTAGGTGGCATAGAGCGAATAGCGCGGAAGCGCGAGTTGGGCGTCGATCCAGCCGCTGTAGCCCAGGTCCTGGACCGCGGCGATGTCCGCCTCACGCGGGCCCATGCCCGCTTGAAACAAAAAGCGGGCCGCGTTTTCAGGGGAAATGGTTGAGGCGTAGGAGCTGTCCGTTAGTGACTCGCTGAGATTGACTCCACGGAGCAGTTCCCGGAAGTGTTTGGCATCGCCGCCGTTGCCAGCCGAGCGCATGGAGTCCGGCGTGGCCGGATCAAACATCAGCGTAAACGCCTCGGCAGCGCTCGTCAGTCCGTCGCCGTCGCTGTCGGTGCCGTTGTCAGGAAATTCCGAGATGGCGGAGCCGAGGACTTTCATGCGGAAAAACAGTTTCCTGGGATCTACGACGCCGAGATTGGCAAATGACTTGGTGACGGTGGCATCCGCATCCGCGCCGGTCACGGAGTCCTCGAACGTCACCCACCCGAGCATGTCCGGCGACCATTGAAGTTGATAGCGGACACCGCCTTTTCCGAAGAAACCCACCGTCACATCAGCGCCCGTCACCTGTCGCACATCGCAGGCGATGAAACTCATGCGTTCCGTGGGATCGGTGCGGGCGATGAATTCGTTGACGTCCGTTTGTCCGTCGCCGTCGGAATCCAGTTCGGGATTCTGAAGGCTGGCGAAGTCGACGCCCGGATTGCTGATTTCAACAAAGTCATGGAAGCCGTTGTTGTTGGTGTCAGGGAAGGCTCCTGCCAGCGGCTGCGAAAGCACGTTGATCGCGCCGGTGGTGAGGATGAAGGCTTCCTGCGCAGCTGATAGACTGCCGTTGCCGACGCGGTATGTTCCCGGCGGCAGGACAGTCCCCGCGATGACGAACGAGCGGACGGCGATATCGTTGTCGCCGATGTTATCATAGCGTGCGTTGTTGAGCAGCTTGAGCGAAAAACTCGGGGTGAAGATGGACTGCGTCAGTTCAAGAATCGCCTTGTCGATCGCGGTCAGCGTTCCGGTGAAGGCAGCGAAATCCGCGTTGACGAAGCGGAAGGTTTGCAACATTCCTTCCGCCGTTGAAACGCTATCGCTCGCGGTGAGGTGAGAAAAAACCAATTCCCCGCTGCCCTTCCAGCGGCCACCGTCGAACCAAAGATCTCGATTGGTCCCGTTGGTCGAATTCACTCTCCCGCCGGCGGACGTGACGGTGACCCGGTTCGTGCCGAAACTGAAGACGCTGGGAGTGTTCCGCCCGTAGTTGATCGTTCCGCCGTCGAAGGTGAAATTCTGAAACGTCGGATCATCGCCGGGATCCGTCACACCGACCGCTCCGGACTGCAGGATGGCCCCCGTTCCCAGAACGAAGATGTTGCCGTAAAAAACAGCGGTATCGTAGTCGAGGATTTTGCCGTTGGAATGCCAGGTGTCCAAATTCCCCGCCACCGGCGGAGCCGCAGGAACCGTGCCCCAGGTGGCTGGCGTGTAAATGTCTCCCGCCACGGTGGCGTTGACAATGGTCGCGTGACATATCGGCGCAAGGCCGGCGGTCATGCATGCGAGAATGATACAGGTGGATTTCACGGTAGGAAAATAGGGAGGGGGTGAAACAACGGGCAATGGCAGCAACCCGCTCAAAGTCGGATTGAAAACTAAAAATGCGGCGCAAGATCCAAGGCTTTTGAATATCAAAACACAATAAAGCCAAAAATCACTCTTTCGACAATTCCATTTATAAATGGATTCGGAAATCACCCGAAGGGATGATTTTATCCGCCAGGCAAACGGGGATTCAGCGGCTAGCGCGTCCTCACGCATACCCGCAGGAAACGCCAACGCTCTGGCCGTGACCGTTTTCCCGGGGCCGGTCATCCTTGCGGGTGATTACAGGCCGCCATCCCGGAATTTTTCTTCCCAAGCATGTGCGATTGACTGAATTTTCACGTATCCAAGACCTCAAAACATCTTCGAAAAAACCCAAATGAAAGCGCTCCTCATTCTGTTATTGCTCGCCCCGCTTCCCCTCCAGCTCCTTTCGGCCGGGACCAAACCGCTGAACATCGTCATCCTTTACGCCGATGACTGGCGTCACGACACCCTCGGATGCGCCGGAAATCCCGTCGTGAAAACCCCGAACCTCGACCGCCTCGCCGGTGAAGGTCTGCGCTTCACCCACGCCTGCGTCACCACCGCGATCTGTGGGGTGAGCCGCGCCTCACTCTTCACCGGCCAGTGGATGTCCCGCCACGGCAACCAGGGCTTCGGCATGTTCAAAACCCCTTGGAACCAAACCTATCCGGGCATTCTCCGTTCGAACGGCTATCACGTCGGCCACATCGGCAAGTGGCACAACGGCAAGTTTCCCGAGGACAAGTTCGATTTCGGCCGGGCCTACAGCGGCACCCATTGGATCAAGGAACCCGACGGGAGCAAAATCCACGTCACCCAGAAGAACGAAAACGACGCGCTCGAATTTCTCAAAACCCGCTCCGCCGACAAGCCGTTCTGCCTCACGCTCGCTTTTTTCGCCACCCACGCCGAGGATCAAAATCCCCTCCAGTTTCTGCCGCAGCCGGAGAGCATGAAGCTCTATCAAAACGACAGGATCCCCGTCCCGGTCAACGCCACCGACGAGTCCTTCCGCCGCCTGCCACCATTCCTCGCGAATGATAACAACGAAAGCCGCCACCGGTGGACATGGCGCTTCGACACGCCCGAGAAATACCAGACCATGATGAAGAACTACTACCGCCTCGCCACCGAGGTGGACAGCACCTGCGGCCGCGTCCTAGCGGAACTCAAGAAACAAGGAGTCATGGAAAACACCCTCGTCATCTTCGCCGGCGACAACGGCTACTTTCACGGCGAGCACGGCCTCGCCGACAAATGGTATCCACACGAGGAAAGCATCCGCGTCCCGCTTATCGTGTTAGATCCGCGCATGGACAAGACGAAAAAGGGCGGCACCGACGACGCCTACGCCCTCAATGTGGACCTCGCCCCCACCATCCTCGCCGCCGCCGGCCTGAAAGCCCCACCGACCATGCAAGGCAGGGACATCGCCCCGCTCTACCTTGCCGCCAGCCGCCCCGGGTGGCGCACCGAGTTTTTCTACGAACACGCCATCATCAAGGACAAGACCTTCATCCCCGCCTCTGAGGCGCTCGTCCGCAAGGATTGGAAATACTTCTTCTGGCCCGATTTCAAGACCGAGCAACTCTTCAATCTCACCGCGGATCCGATCGAGGAACATGACCTCGTCGCCGATCCCGCGCAGCAAGACCGCCTGGAGGAAATGCGCGGCCGCTTCGCCGACCTCAAGGCCGCTGCCCGATAGACACGACGGGCGGCGCCCCCACCTTCACCTGCATTCTAAATATCCGATGAAACCATCTCCACTCGTCTTCACGCTAATCGCCACCTTGCTCCTGCCTGCATCGCCGCTCACCGCCGCGACCGAAAAAATCAAGGTGCTCATCATCGATGGCCAGAACAACCACCAGTGGGCCACGACCACGCCGCTGCTGAAGGCTATCCTCGAGGATGCGGGGATCTTCAACGTGGACGTATCCACCACGCCGCCCGGGAGGAAAGCCGCGCCGCCGCTCCCCAAGAACGCGACGCCCGAGCAGAAGGCAGCACATGAAAAGGCGGTCAAAGCACTCGAATCCACCGCGGCCGCCGACCAGGCAAAATCAACGGCGCTCTGGGCCAGGTGGCGTCCGAAACTAAGCGACTACGACGTTCTCGTCTCCAACTACAACGGCGAGGAATGGCCCGAGGAAGTGCGCGCCGCCTTCGTTTCCTACGTCAAAAACGGTGGCGGCTTCGTCAGCTATCACGCGGCGGACAACGCCTTCGCCAACTGGGCGGACTACAACGAAATGATCGGCCTCGGCGGCTGGGGCGGACGAAACGCGAAATCCGGCCCCTACCTGCGCCTCCGCGACGGCGAGTGGAAAAAGACCGAAGCCCCCGGCCCCTGCGGCGGACACGGTGCCCGCGAGGAATTCCTGGTGGAAACCTTCGCTCCGGAGCATCCGATCATGAAGGGCTTGCCCGAAAAATGGATGCACACCCAGGACGAGCTCTATCACAGCCTGCGCGGCCCGGCCAAGGAACTCTCCGTGCTCGGCTCCGGACTATCTGATAAAACCAACGAGCAGGAGCCGCTGCTCATGGCCATCAAGTTTGGCGAGGGCCGGGTGTTCCACACCACCCTCGGCCATCACGTCGAAGCGTTGAACGGACTCGGATTCCAAGTCACCTTTTCCCGCGGCACCGAGTGGGCCGCCACCGGCAAGGTGACGATCCCCGCGCCGAAACCCGGCGAACTCACGGCAGGCCCGAAGGCCGCGGTGCGTGAGATCAAGGCCGCAGCCGCGCGTTGATTCAAAAATCCGGGGAGTTCATTCCACCAGAACCTTGTTAAAATCGCCCGGAGCCGAGCCAGAGCGCGTCCTCTTGTTCATCTGGCTGCCGCGGTCTTGAAGCAAGGGGATCTTCAGGCCGTCGGTTTCCGCAAGTGTTTTGAAAAGTTGGCAGTTCATTTTCCGCACGGTTTCGGCATGGGCCGGATCGTTGATGAGGTTGTTCATTTCCGCGGGATCCGCCTGGAGGTCGTAAAGTTCGTCGATGTCCCAGATCCCCTGATAGCGGATGTATTTGAAACGCTCGCCGCGCAATGCGTGGATGGTCGGGGTTTGCGGGAAATTGCGTTCCCAGTAGTATTCGTAGAGGAAATGCTCGCGCCACGGCATGGACTCCCCGCGCGCCAGCGGTAGAAAGCTGGTTCCCTGCATGACCGGCGGCGCAGGCAGACCCGCGACTGCCAGCAAAGTCGGGGCGATGTCAATGTTAGCAACCACCTGGGAGACCGACGTCCCGGCCTTGAACCGGGTGGGATAGCGCATCACGAGCGGCACCCGCATGGATTCCTCGTAGGCGTTGCGCTTGTCGATGAGTCCGTGCTCGCCGAACAGGAAACCGTTGTCGCCCATCACAACCACCAGCGTGGAATCGAGCACGCCGTTTTTCTCCAACTGGGCGAGCAAGCGACCCACGCTGTCGTCCACGGCAAGCATCGTTTCACAGTAGCGCTTGTAGTATTCCTTCACATCCAGCGCGGAATGATAGGGATAATCCACGCCATGCCATGAGTTCCGCTGGTCCTTCACCCAGCGCGGCTTGCCGGCGTAGTTTTCCCGCGTGTCGGCATGACTCGCCGGCAGCTTGATTTCCCGGTCCTGATAGCGGCCCTTGTGGCGGTCCGCCGGCACGAAGTCGGCATGCACCGCCTTGTGGGAAAGATAGAGGAAAAAGGGTTTGTCCTTTCTGAGGGAAATCCATTCGGTCGCGAAATCCGTCAGATCATCGGTCACATAGCCGGGCTGCGGCGAGCGCTTGCCATCGATGTTGAGAGCTCCCGGGCCTTTGGCAAAATACTGTCCCTGCCCGCGGAAACTGATCCAGTGGTCGAATCCGCGCTGGGGTTCATCCCCTTCCCCACCCATGTGCCACTTGCCGATGAACGCGGTCTCGTAGCCGGCCTTCTGGAGCAGTTGTGGAAAAAAGACCAGGTCGTCGCGGACC
>JBEDKU010000345.1:0-14914 GCA_041172045.1 Verrucomicrobiota bacterium
GCCTCACACCCGCTCAGCCCGGTCCAGGCACGTCGGATTATCAAATCCGGCGTGCCCACTGCCCCAATCCTCATGAAAACTAACATCCAACGGGTCCCGTCTGGTTTTACCTTGATCGAACTTCTTGTGGTGGTCGTCATCATCGCAACCCTCGCCTCGCTCACCTTTCTCGGGTTCTCCAGAATGAGGGCCGCCGGGGATCGCGCGGCCACGGTCGCGATCATGCGCCAGTTGCAGGTCGCCAATATGGGTTATGCGATTGATAACAACGGTCAGTATGTACCGATCGCCGAGAAAGACAAGGATGGCGCGCTCTCCATGGAGTGGTACAAAAATCCCAAGGTCCGGGCCTACCTCACCGGCGATCCGAATGAAACGGAGAAAAGCGCCAATGAATTGCTGGTCGCCCCGGTAAGCGTACTGGATCCAATCGTCGTCCGGAAGAAGCAACGGCAGTGGGACCGCATCTCCGCCAGTTATGGCATCAACTCCACGGGTTTGACATGGCCCACCAATGACCAGAGTCCGCCCATGAGCTATAAAATCAGTCAGGTCGCCAATCCTGGTAGGACGGCCTTCATCGCCAGCGCGACCAATTACATGATTTCCCACGGCGATCGTTACTTGTGGAAAAGCGGGCCGGTTGAAGGGAAAACCACGACTAACAAAATGGCGTTTCGCCATGAAAACAAGGCGGTGGTCATTTACTACGACGGAAGCACCGGATTCATCACCCCGGGGGACCTCGCCGAATTCGATCGCAAAGGCGGTATTGCCAATCCTTTTTGGAAGGCCACGCCATGACCGTCGCACGTCGGGTCGGGGACGCCCGTCTCATCCATTCCTTGGATCACTTTTCTATCACCACCAACCCTCGCGAGGGATTGGAACTCAAAATCACCATGCCAATTCCCAAACCGCGCGCTCTCGGTGCCTGGCGGACCCTTGTCGGTCTCACACTTTCGTTGTCTACCGGCGTCTCCTTGGCCGCGTCGCCTTCGTGGCTCACCGCACACGATGCCGAGATCAAGATCCTCGTCGGCAGCATGACTCTGGCGGAAAAGGCCGGGCAGATGACCCAACCTAACATCGGGGCCGTCAAGGACCTCGCCGACATCGGGAAACACTTCATCGGCTCCGTTCTCAGCGGTGGCAGTTCCGACCCGAAGACCGGCAACGGTCTCAAGGACTGGACCACGCTCTATCACGACTGCCAGGCTCAAGCGCTCAAGACCCGGCTCGGCATCCCCTTGATTTACGGCGTCGATGCCGTCCACGGCCACAACAACGTGCTCGGTGCCGTGGTGTTTCCCCACAACATCGGTCTCGGCTGCACCCGCAGTCCGGAACTGGTCGAGGAGATCTCCCGCATCACCGCCAGGGAGGTCCGGGCCACCGGCATCCAGTGGTCCTTCGCGCCCTGCGTGGCGGTGCCGCGAGACATCCGCTGGGGCCGCACTTATGAGGGGTTTTCCGAGGATCCGGCGCTGGTCGCCTCGCTCGGCGTCGCTTCCGTCCGCGGCCTTCAGGGCGGAGATCTAGCGGACCCCGCCGCGTTGCTGGGTTGTGCCAAGCACTTCATCGGCGACGGCGGCACCGCCTTCATGGGCGTGCCGGGCAAGGCTCTGCTGGATCAGGGGGACGCCCGGATCGACGAGGCCGCCATGCGCGCCATCCACCTCGCAGGATACCCCGCCGCCATCGATGCCGGCGTCGGCACGGTCATGCCGTCCTACAGCAGTTGGAACGGCGTGAAATGCTCCGGCAGCAAGCAGCTTCTCACCGATATCCTGAAAAAGGAACTGGGCTTCGAGGGCTTCGTGATTTCCGACTACAACGCCATCGACCAACTGGTGCCGCCTGCCAGGAACGATTCCGTGCTCGTCAGCAACAACGCCTCCGGCCAGGTGAAGACCGCCAACTATAAGAAATGCATCGAGCTGTCCATCAACGCCGGCATGGACATGGTGATGCTCACGGACCGTTACAAGGAGTTCATCACCCTCCTGCAGGAACTGGTGCATGAAGGAAAAATCCCGACGGCGCGCGTCGATGACGCCGTCACCCGCATCCTGCGTGTGAAGTTCGCCCAGGGGCTGATGAAAAAAGACGCGGTCCTAACGGCGGATCCCGCGCTTCAGGCGGACTTCGGATCCGCCGGCCACCGTGCCGTCGCCCGCGACGCCGTGCGGCAGTCGGTCGTGCTTCTTAAAAACGAGCGCGCCGTGCTGCCGCTCTCCCGCAAGGCGAAGCGCATCCATCTCGCCGGTCGCGGCGCCGACAACATCGGCATGCAGTGCGGTGGCTGGACGATCGATTGGCAGGGCAAACACGGCGAGGTCACTCCCGGCGGCACCACTCTTCTCACCGCCCTGCGCGCGGCCGCCGGGCAAGGCACCGCAGTCACGTCCTCCAAGGACCACCCGGAAATCCAAGGTGCGGATGTCGCGATCGTTGTCATCGGCGAGGATCCTTACGCCGAGTCCAAGGGCGACCGCGCCGATCTCTCGCTCTCACCGCAGGATTCCGCCGCCGTCGCGGAAGCGAAGGCCGCCGGCGTTCCGGTGGTGGTGGTGGTTCTATCAGGACGGCCGCTGGTGCTCGGGTGTGTCGCCACCGAGGCGGACGCGATCCTCGCCGCGTGGCTGCCCGGCACCGAGGGCGCGGGCGTGGCGGATGTGCTCTTCGGCGATTTCAAACCGACAGGGAAACTCTCGTTCACCTGGCCTCGCTCGATGGACCAGGTGCCGCTCGGCCACGGCCAGGCGGCGATCGTGGATCCGCTGTTCCCATTTGGATTCGGCCTGGGCTATTGATCCGGGCGTCTATCCGGACCCCTTGTGATTTTTAATCACTTGCACTCGTTTGGCAGCGGCACGACTGGGAGGGTGATTCCAAGAATCACCCGTCCATCATGAAATCCACCAAAGAATCCAACACCGTCGCAAAATCCCTTTCCCGACTGCTTGCCGACTCCTACGCCTTGCTCGGCCAGACCCAGTTCGCCCATTGGAACGTGCAAGGCCCCGCCTTCTTCAGTCTGCATACGTTTTTCCAAACCCAGTATGAGGAACTCTTCCTCGCCATCGATGAGCTCGCCGAGCGCTTGCGCGCGCTCGACGTGATCGCTCCGGGCGGCCTGAAGACCTTGGCGTCGCTCTCGTCCATCACCGAACTGGAGGTGAAAGCCCACCCCGCGAAGGACTTCGTCGCCCATCTTCTCGAGAGTCACGAGATCCTCGTGAAAACGGCCAAGCAACTCCGGGATTCAGCCGAAAAAGCGGGGGATGCCGAGACCCAGGACCTTGCCATCAAGCGGATCCAGATTCACGAAAAGACCATCTGGATGCTTCATTCCTATCTCAAGAATCCTTGAGATAACTTGTGAAGGAATTGCGGTCGCATGGTCCTCGGCATGGGTGAAACGGGTCTCAGATTCACCGCTCTCTGACGAACATCTCGTAAAGTGTTAGGATGATTTCCACGACGATGAGAATGACGATGTACCACTCCACCCGCATGCTGCGCCGGTTTTGGACAAGGTCGATGGAAGTCTGGATGGTGCGGGCAATCAAATTGAGCTTGGCCTCGACCGCCTCAAAGCGATCGGGAATTTCAAACTCGTCGTCGAGACGGGCGTAGAGGCGCTCTAACTGAGGGTGGTCCCACAGCACGTCCGGCTTGTCGGTCACGGCGATGCGGCCGACCATTTCCTGCTGGTCGAGCAGGACGTCGCCCAGACGCTTGAGTAAATTGCGATAGTTGATCCGGGTCAGACGCCCGCTGCCAAGACCGGCGGCCATCGGCTGGAGGGTCTCGAAGGTGTTGCCAACCCGGCCTTCGAAGCGTTCCAGGACCACGCTGCGGGCAAGAACTTCCGCCACGACTTGGAGCGTGGGCAGGGAGAAGTCCGCGACGAAAAGGGTGTCGCCCTCCATGCCTTCACGCCCATCCGCGGAGAGGGCGAGCTCGATTTCCTCGACCAGAGGTTCATCGGCCGGGCGCTGGATGAGCGCTCGCATGCCGTCGAGAAAGCTGGATTCTTCAAGCGGCTCGACGTGGAAAAACACGATCGCGCCGTAGCGGAAAATAATCGCGCAGCCGCCGCGCCCGGCCTCTAGCGTCAGCGGGGAGGCGGACAAGCTGCGGGTCTTGCGCAGCGAGCGGGTGTCGATGTCACCGCCGACACACAGCGAGCGGACATGGATTTTCCGGCGGCTTTCGAAGATTTCCGACGATGTATGGGACGCGACGATAGTGGAACATAGAACGTTGCCACGGGTTTGGGCAAGTCGGCAGGTGGCGGGGGGTTACGGGAAAAGTGGATCCGCGATGGACGTTTCGCCCGGGATAAGGCACATCCGCGCCGCTTCATGTCCGCTCTCCTCTCTGCCAACGAAATTCGCCTGACCTACGGTTATCAAACGCTGCTGGATGGCGTCACCCTTGCCATCGCCGCCGGTGAGAAAGCCGGCATGGTCGGCCGCAACGGCTGCGGCAAGACCTCGCTGCTCAAAATCCTCACCGGCCAGCAAATGGCGGACTCCGGGGAAATCTCCCTCCGCCGCGCGCTCCGCGTGGGCTACCTGCCGCAGGAGTTTGAGCTCGATTCCGAGCTCACCGTGCAGGAAAACATCGCCTCCGGCGCGGCCGACATCGTCGAGGCGATCCGCCGCTATGAAAACGGCGAGGGCAGCGATGCCGAGCTCAACGACCTGCTCCATCTCATCGACCACGCCGACGGCTGGAACCTCGATTCCCGCATCAAGGCGACCTCCACCGCGCTCGGGACGCCGCCGCTCGACGCGATGGTCGGCCCGCTTTCCGGTGGGGAAAAACGCCGCGTCGCGCTCTGCCGCGCGCTCGCCTGCCAGCCGGACCTGCTCCTGCTGGACGAGCCGACGAACCATCTCGACGCCGAGTCCATCCGCTGGCTGGAGGAATACTTGAAGGGCTTCCCGGGAGCGGTGATTTTTGTGACGCACGACCGCTACTTCCTCGACGTCATCGCCACGCGCATCATCGAGATCGACCAGGGCCGCGCGTTTTCGCATCCGGGAAATTACACCGCTTTCCTGGAATCCAAGGCCATCCGCCAGCAGATCGCCGGCCAAACCGAGCGCCGCCGCCAGCGCTTCCTGCGCGAGGAGTTGGAATGGGTTAGGTCCGGCGTCAAGGCCCGCGGCACCAAGCAGCGCACCCGGCTCGACAAGTTTTATGAAATCGAAGGCATGGAAGCGCCGCCCGAGGAGCGGGAAATGGACCTGCTCATCCCGCCGCCGCCGGACCTGGGAAACATCGTCGTCGAGCTCGAAGGCGCGGGCGTGAATGTCGGCTCGGAGAAATCGCCGCGCTGGTTGTTCCGTCATCTGACTTTGAGCCTGCGCCCCGGCCAGTGCACCGGCATTGTCGGGAAAAACGGCGTGGGCAAGACGACCCTGCTCAAGCTCTGCCTCGGCCAGATCGAGCCGAGCGAAGGCAGCGCCGTCACCGGCAAGCGGGTGAAGGTGAACTACATCGACCAGACGCGCATGGCGCTCGACGGCACCGGCTCGCTGCTGGACGAGATTTCCGACGGCAACGAAAAACTGATGTTCGGCAACCAGCCGCTCGGCGCGCGCAACTACCTCCGGCGCTTCCTCTTCGACGACAAACGCATCAACGAGCGCGTCGATCTGCTATCCGGCGGCGAGCGCGCGCGGTTGATGTTAGCCAAGGTTTTGAAAAACGGTGGCAACGTCATCGTGCTCGACGAACCGACCAACGACCTCGACCTGCCCTCGCTGCGCATGCTCGAAGAGGCGCTCGCGGTCTTCGACGGCTCGGTGATCGTCGTTTCCCACGACCGTTATTTCCTCGACCGGATCTGCGACCAGATCATCGCCTTCGAGGACGACGGCATCGCCGTGCAGGCCGGAAATTATTCCTACTATCTGGAAAAGCGCCAGGCGCGTGAAGCCGCCCAGCGCGCACTGGCGCAAGCTGCCGCACGCGAGGCCGCCGCCCGCCAGAAAGCCGCCGGTGCCGCGCCCGCTGCGAAAAAAGGCCGCAAGCTCACCTTCAACGAGAAGAACGAACTCGAAGGCATGGAGACCGCCATCCTCGCCATCGAGCAGGAAACCGAGGCGCTGGAAGCCATGCTGCACGACCCGGACTTCCAGGCAAAACGCTTCGCGGAAATCCCCGAACTCGTCGCGAGGCTGGATGCCGACAAAGCGAAGGTCGCCAAGCTCTACACCCGTTGGGAAGAGCTCGAAGCGATCCGCGAAGCCGCGGGTGCTTGAAAAATTCTGACCGGCGGTTTGCCGGGGGGATGGCCCGGATTTGCAGGTAAAGCGCTTGGTGGATTCCCTAAAACGTCATCGGCGGATGTTGGAGGGGGAACCTACAACATCCGCCGACTTGTTTTGGGGGGAATTGTGCCGTGATCCGCAGCATCTCGGGGGGAAGGGTGCTTGCGGCGACACCTAAGAGATACTCCGATTCCGGCCGGAAGATATGCCGTGATCGCGTAGAAACCCTGCGGTTATGCCTGTGGGAAGAAGAATCGGCGGATGTTGGAGGTGGGTACCTACAACATCCGCCGACTTGTTTTTCAGGGGGAATGAACGTCTTCCGCGGCACTTGGGGGGCGTGCTTGCTTCGACACGCGAGGTCCTAATCCCAGGCTCGCCGGCTGTCATCTCAAATGATCACGAAATGCAGAAATTTCAGGAAACGATCTTGTCACATTCCCCATGATCGGTTGGCGGAAGCCGATTGTGGGTTGAAGATCGCCGCTCGATCTCCACTCTGGGGCCATGCGAGACGACACCCGCCGATGGATCGAGAGCGATCACGCCCATTGCTGGCATCCCTTCACCCGTCAGGCCGACTGGTGCGGCCGCGGGCATGAGCCGCTGGTGCTGGTTCGCGGCGAGGGTTCGTGGCTGTGGGATTCCGAGGGGCGGCGGTATCTGGACGGGAACTCCTCGATCTGGACGAACATCCACGGCCACGCCCACCCGGTGATCAACGCGGCGATCCAGGCCCAGCTGGCAAAAACCTCGCACACGTCGTTTCTCGGCTACACCCATCCGCTCGCCGGGGAACTTGCTTCGCGGCTTTGCGGCTATTTCCCCGAGCGCACCTTGGAGCGCGTGTTTTTCTCGGACGACGGCTCCACCGCCGTGGAGTGTGCGTTGAAAATGGCCGTGCAATTCCGCCTGCAAACCGGCCAGCCCGCGCGGAACGGCTTCATCGCCTTTGCGAACGGCTACCACGGCGACACGCTCGGCGCGGCATCGCTCGGCGGAGTCGGGCGGTTTTTCGAACGCTTCCGCGGGATGGGTTTCCCGGTCCAGCACGTCCGCTCGATGGATGAGCTTCGCGAAATGGAAACGGTAAACCTCGCGGGCGTCGTCATCGAGCCACTCATCCAAGGCGTCAACGAGATGCGCCCGTGGCCCGCCGGGATGCTCGCGGATCTGCGGCGGTGGTGCGACGACACCGGCGTCCATCTCATTCTCGACGAGGTGATGACCGGCTTCGGCCGCACCGGCAGCATGTTCGCCTGCCAACAGGAAAAGGTGATCCCGGATTTCCTCTGCCTCGCCAAGGGACTCACCGGCGGCTACCTGCCGCTGGCCGCCACGCTCACCACCGGAAAAATTTACGATGCCTTCCTCGGGGACGCCGACCGCGCGTTCTACTACGGCCACAGCTACACCGCGAATCCGCTGGGCTGTGCCGCTGCCCTGGCCAGCCTCGATCTCTTCGAGCAGGAGAAAACGCTCGATCAACTGCCGGAGAAAATCGCCTTTCTCACCGCTTGCCTCGCGGACCTGAAATCCCGCCAGCCGCTCATTCATGAAATCCGCCAATGTGGCTTCATTGCCGGCATCGAACTCCGCCGCCCGGATGGTGGAAAATTCCCGCCCGCCGAGCGTTTTGGTGAGGCGGTGTGTCTCGCCGCCCGCGCCCATGGGCTGCTCACCCGGCCGATTCTCGACACCATCGTCCTCATGCCGCCGCTGTCCACCAGTCGGGAGGAAATCGACCACGCGGTCACCGCGTTGGGTCATGCGTTGACCCAAGTTTGACGGGCTATGCCAGATTCGTGAAAACCGCCTGCACGTCGTCGTCGTCCTCGATCTTGTCGAGCAGCGCTTCGACTTCCTCCATCTGCTCCTCGGTCAGCTCGACCGGCTGGGTGGGTAGGCGCTGGAGGCTGCTTTTCGTGGGAACGATCCCCGCCGCCTCGACGGCGTGGCTGAGGCTGGCGAAGGCGCTGAGTTCGCCGATGACCGACACGACGCCGTCGTCCACCGAGAGTTCTTCCAGTCCGGCGTCGATGAGTTCGAGCTCAAGCTCCTCCAGATCGCGTCCTGCCGGCACCGGGAATTCGATCACCGACTTGCGGTTGAACATGAAATCCAGCTGCCCGGCGTTCACGAGCTGGCCGCCGTTTTTGTTGAAAATGATCTTCAGGTTGCCGACGGTGCGGTTGGAATTGTCGGTCGCGCACTCGACGATGAACAGGGAACCGTGCGGCCCCTTGCCCTCGTAGGTGACTTCCGTGATGTCCGCGGCGTCCTTGCCGGCGGCGCGTTTGATGGCGTTCTCGATGTTTTCCTTCGAGAGGTTCTGCGCCTTCGCGTTGTTGATGGCGACCCGCAGCGTGGCGTTGGATTCCGGGTCCGGGCCACCGCTTTTGGCGGCCATGGTGATGGATTTGGCCAGCTTTGGAAACACCTTGGACATCGTGGCCCAACGCGATTCCTTCGCCCGGCGGCGGCATTCAAAGTGTCTTCCCATGGTTTTTAGATCGGTTACGAGGTGCTCGTCGGCGAGAGTTAAGCAACCCTGCGGCGGGATGCAAGTGAAGTGAGGGGCGGGAAATTGCCCGGTTCCCCATCCTTGACAGCGCGAGCCCCCGTAAGACAAAATTCCATGAGGTGCACATGAGTGAAGTTTGCCTTGCGCGCTCGATTCATTTCTCCTCTTCGACTCCTTCATGAAACGGCTGATGATTGCGGGCGCGCCCGGCATCCCAGCACACCTAACCACCATGACATCATCTCCTCTCGTATCAATCTGCATCCCAACCTATGAGGGGGCGGAATTCCTCTTGCCGGCTTTGGACTGCGTGCGCGCCCAGACGTATCAAAATCTTGAGGTGATCTTTTCAGACGACGGCTCCAAGGACCAGACGCTGGAAATCATCCGGCGCTTCGCGGACACGTCACCCCTTCCGGTGAAAGTCCTGCACCATCAGCACACCACATTGGCCGGAAATTGGAACAACTGCGTGGCGCACGCCTCCGGGAAATACATCAAGTTCCTGTTCCAGGATGATGTCATCAAGCCGGATTGTGTGGAAAAACTGGTCGCCAGCGCGGAAGCCGACCCCGCCGTCTCCCTGGTCTTTTCGCCGCGGGACATTCTGTTCGAGCAAACCGAGACGGAAAGCGCATCCGCCCGCAAGATCGCCGAAACCTGCGGCATTCTCCATGGCGGCTGGACCGATCTCCGCACGATCCAGAATGGCAGCGAACTCCTGGCGGATCCCGCCCTCATCGATGGCGTGTGGAACAAGTTCGGCGAGCCTTCGATCGTTCTCATCCGCAGACAGTGCCTCATCGATATCGGCGGCTTCGACCCGGAGCTTTCCCAACTGATCGACCTGGATATGTGGTACCGACTCTGTTATGCCGGCAAAGTGGCTTTCATCGACGAATCCCTGAGCTCGTTCCGCGTGCATCCCGAACAACTATCGGTCAAGAACGCCCTCACCGGCGAAGCGTCGCGGGATACTTACACCTTTGTGAGAAAGGTGATCAACTCCAGCTACTTCAGCCTCCTGGATCCAGACACGAGAGGGAAATTCGAGCGGATTCTTCTGAAGCCGGTGACACCGAAAATACCCTCGAAAATCAAAGTATTCAGAAAGCGTTTGAAAAAAGAGGTGAAGAATCTGTTTGGGAAATGAACCGCCGGTGCTGACCAGGAAAAGTGGCTAGGGATAGAGGACCTGCTGCAGGAACAATCCGTCGGACGGGGCACAGAGCGGGGACTTGCCGAGCGCTAGGCCGGGCGGCTGGTCGAGCAGGGCTGCGAGATCGTCGAGGCGGATGCGGCCTTGGGCGGCGTGGACGGCGCCGCCGGTGAGGAGGCGGACCATTTTGTAGAGGAAGCCGTCTCCCTTGTAGGCGATCTGATAGCCGTCCTGCAGGGTGGTGAGCTCGACGGACTCGATGGTCCGGCACCAGTCGATGTCCGGCGTCTCGTTGCCACGGTAGGCGGCGAAGGCATGGAAGTCGTGGCGGCCGATGTAGAGGGCGAGCGCGTCCCACAGGACGTCGGCATCGAGCTGGCGGGGGATGTGCCAGGCGAGGCCGGCCTTGAGCGGCGGCAGGATGGGATCGGTGCAGAGGTCGAAATGATAGACCTTGCCGATGGCGGAGAAGCGGCTGTGGAAATCCGGCGCGACTTCCTCGCAGGCCATGATGCGGATGGTGGCGGGCAGCTTGCAGTTGAGCGCGGGCACCCAGTTGAAGGGGTTCATGGAGATTTCCGGCGGCGCGTCGAAGTGGGCGATTTGCGCCAGCGCATGCACGCCGGTATCGGTGCGGCCGGAACCGTGGAGGCGCACGGGTTGTTTCGCGACCTCCGCCATGGCGGCCTGCACGATGTCCTGCAGGGTGTTCCCGCAGACCTGCGACTGCCAGCCGTTATAGGGTCGGCCGTCGTAGGCGATGGTGAGCTTGAGACGCATCCCGCCGGTCACTGGGAATTGTCGATCGCGTCCTTGAGCGGGCGCTTGACCTTGTAACCTTCCTCCATCACCTCGCCGTTGACGGTGACTTTCTCACGGACCAGGCATCCGGAGGAGAGCACGGCCGCGAGGCTGGAGAAGAGGCAGATGAAAGTGAATTTCGCATTCATAGGTTGGTGAATTGAGGAAATAAAAGTCGAGGGCGGGGGACAAGGGGAATCAGCCGATTTCCCCCATCCAGAGGTTGAGGATTTCCACGGCGGCGGCTTGGTCGATAATGGCCTTCTGCTGGCGGGCGTTGCGGCCGGCTTCACGGAGCTTGGCGGCGGCGGTCGAGGTGGTCAGCGTTTCATCGACAAAAACGAGCGGGAGGGTGGGGAGGCGCTCGCGGAGCTGGCCGGCGAAGGCGCGGACCTTGGCGGCGGAGCTGCCCTCGCTGCCGTCCATGCGGACCGGCAGGCCGACGACCAGCGTGTGGATCCGGCGGATTTCCGCGAGGCGGGCGATGCGTTCGATGGCGTCGGCCTTGCTTTGGTCGATGGTTTCCACCGGGTGCGCGAGGATGCCGAAGTCATCGGTGGCGGCGATGCCGATGCGGGCGTCGCCATGATCGATGCCGAGCGCGGGGTGGGGGGAGTTGACGAGTTGGGAGTTGATGGTTGGAAATGAATGAATGAAAGCCGGGATGAATCCAGCGGTCCGGTTTTTAGAGCAGCTCCACGGGGAGGATGTCGGAGAGTTTTTTGATGGAGTCCGCCTGGTGGCGGTTGGCGACGAGCAGGGCGTCCGGGGTCTGCACGATGATCAGGTCGTCCACGCCGAGCAGGGCGATGCGGGTGCCGGGGCGGGCGTTGAAGATGATGTTGTTTTCCGAATCGATCTCGCTGATCGCTTCGTTGGCGCGGTTTTGGCGGCCATATTTTTCGAGGTATTTGGCGATGGAAATCCAGGAGCCGATGTCGTCCCAGTCGAAGGTGGCCTCGATGTTGAGCACGCGGTCGGCGTTTTCCATGAGCGCGTAGTCGATGGAGGTCGGGGTGAGCGAGGGGAACTGCGCGGCGACGGTGGCCGGGATGTTCTTGGAATGGCGCAGCTCGGAAATGAAGCCGGCGAGCTCCGGGGCGTGGCTGGTGAGTTGCTGGATCACGGTGGGCAGCGACCAGACGAACATGCCGGCGTTCCAAGTGAAATTGCCTTGGGCGAGGAACTGGGCCGCGAGCTCGGCATTGGGCTTTTCGCGGAAGCGTTTCACTTTGACCGGCGGATTCGCGCAGGTGAGGCCGTTGATGGTCGCGCGATCACCGCGCTCGATGTAGCCGTAGGACGGACAGGCCCAGGTCGGCTTGATGCCGATGGTGACGAGCCCGTTGGACTTTTCCGCGGTGGCGAGGGCGTCGCGCATGACCGCCTGATAGGCGACGGTGTCCTGGATGAGCTGGTCGGACGGGAGCACCATCATGACCGCGTTCGGATTGCGGGCGGCGATCAGGCCGATGCCGAGGGCGACGGCGGGCGCGGTGTCGCGCTTGGCGGGCTCGGCGAAGATGTTTTCCGGTGGGAGCATGGTGGCCAGCGCCCGGACGGCGTCCTCTTGCAGGGAATTGGTGAGAATCAGGATGTTTTCGAAGGGGACGAGGCCATCCAGACGGCGGATGGTTTGTTCCAGAAGGGTTCCGTTTCCAAAAAGATTGAGAAGCTGCTTGGGCTTGTCGTTGCGGCTGAGCGGCCAGAAGCGGGTGCCGGAGCCGCCGGCGAGGATCAAGGCGTAGGTATTTTCAAGAGCTGGCATACGCGGGGAGGCTTGCCTAAAGGCCCCCCTTGGAAAAGCCGGAATCTCGACGATTTGCATTCCTGCTGCCGAAAAACGAACTCGCCGCGCGGTGGCGATCGCCTAGCGTCGCTCCATGAACGTGAAAATCGGCCTGTTTGGCATCCTGTTGTTCCAATGCCATCCGATTTCCGCCGCCGAAACCGCGGATGGTTACGAACCGATCTTCGACGGGACGCTCAAGGACTGGGCCGGCGACCCGGTATACTGGAAGGCCGAAAACGGCACGCTCGTCGGCGAGGTGCGGCCGGATACCTTGTTGAAGCAGAATTCCTTCATCATCTGGCGGGGCGGCGAGCTGGGGGATTTCGAGCTGAAGTTGGAGTATCGCGTATCCGCCGAGGGCAACAGCGGCATCAATTACCGCAGCGTCGAAGTTCCGGGAATGATGTGGGCGATGCAGGGTTATCAGGCGGACATCGACGGCAAGGACCAGTGGAGCGGTCAGAATTACGAGGAGCGCGGGCGCAAATTCCTCGCCTATCGCGGGCAGAGCGTCGTCCTCGCGCCCGGCAAGCCTCCTGAAATCGCCAAGGAGCTGGGCGACCGCGCGGAGCTGCAGAAAAAGGTCCTCAAAAACGACTGGAACCAAGTCCACATCATCGCCCGCGGCAATCTGTTACAGCATTTCATCAACGGCGTGCTGATGGCGGAAGTGCGCGACGAGGATCCGGAAAAACGGCGGATGAGCGGGCTGCTCGGCGTGCAGGTGCATGTGGGGCCGCCGATGAAAATCGAGTTCCGCGAGATCCGGGTGAAACGCCTGAAGTAGGAAACGACCTGCCGGAGGAATGTGGTCCGGCAGGTCTGGAGGGTTAGTTGCCCAGCGCCTTGTCCACTTTCTCACCCGCTTTTTCGACGGGGCCCTTGGGATCGACGGCGTCCTTCACATTCTCGGTCGCCTTGTCCAGGCTCTCGCCGATTTTTTCAGCCGGGCCCTTCTCCTTGCAGGAAACGGTGAGGGCTGCGAACGGGATCAGGCACAATGACATCAGCAATGATAGTTTCATATTTCAGTTGGTTTGGGGCGGTAATCGCGGGCAAGACGCCCGGATCCGATGCCAAGCGTCGTCCAGTTTGAGCGAATAGCTACCGACTTCATCCGGATGGCGTGAAATCGTGTCGTTTTTGTAAATGCCGGCGCGTCCCGCCGGGCTAACGCAATCGAAGCAGCCGCTCGCCGGCGGCTCGAAGGGTGGCGGCGTTTTTTGCGAAGTGAAAGCGGATGAGGTGGTTCACCGGCTCCCGGAAAAAGCTCGAACCCGCCACCCCCGCCACGCCGATGTCGCGGATCAACCATTCGGACGCTTCGGCATCCGTCGCGAAGCCGAGCGAGGAAATGTCCAGCATCACATAGTAGGCGCCCTGTGGCTCGGTGAAGGGCAAGCCGGTCTGACGCAGCAGCCCGAGGAACAAATCGCGCTTCTCGGTGTAGAGGTCGCGCAGGCCGGCGTAGTAACTATCCGGCAGTTCCAGCCCGGCGATCGCCGCCTCCTGCAAGGGTGCCGCCGCGCCGACGGTTAGGAAATCGTGGACCTTCCGCGCCTGCGCGATGACCTGCGGTGCGGCCTGCACGTAGCCGAGCCGCCAGCCGGTGATCGAGTAGGTTTTGGATAGCGAGTTGCAGGTGATCGTTCGCTCGAAAGCCCCCGGTAGAGCGGCGAAATACACATGCTCGTGCGGCGCGAAAACGATGTGCTCGTAGGGCTCGTCGGTGATGACGAAGGCGTCGTGCTGCTCGGCCAGCCGCAGGATTTCCATCAGCTCGTCGCGGGTGAAAACCTTTCCGGTCGGGTTCGAGGGGTTGCACACGACGATGGCTTTCGGCTTCTGGGCGAAGGCCCGCGCGAGTTCCTCGGAGTCGAACCCGAAGCCCGGCGGTCTGAGCGGCACGTAGATTGGCTCCGCGCCGGAGAGGATCGCGTCCGCCGCGTAGTTTTCATAAAATGGCGAAAAGATGATCACCTTGTCGCCCGGATTGCAGGCGGTCATCATGGCCACCATCATCGCCTCGGTGCTGCCGCAGGTGACGACGAGGTTTTGATCCGGATCGATCGGCAGTCCGGTGAAGCGCTGGATTTTCCGTGCCAGCGCCTCGCGGAACCGGGGCGCACCCCAAGTCACCGCGTATTGGTGGTGGGGTCCGCGGGTGGCGCGCTCCAGCGCGGCTAACAATTCCTCCGGTGGATCGAAATCCGGGAAACCCTGCGCGAGATTGATCGCGCCGTGTTGGTTGGCCAGCCGGGTGGTGCCCCGGATGACGGACTCGGTGAAAACGGATAGGCGGCTCGCGGTGGCTGGCATGGTCGGATCAGGAAGTGGCCGGACAG
>JBEDKU010000346.1:0-2699 GCA_041172045.1 Verrucomicrobiota bacterium
ATGGAAACGCTGTGTCCAGACCGGTTCTTATGCCATGGAACAGGACACGGTAAGCTTGCAGTTCAGCCACCTCGGGCCGGTCTCGGCCGGAACGGGCTATGTGAAGTTCGGGGAAAACGAGCCACCGATCCGACAAGTCCCCTCCCCTGCGAAACTCGAACTGACGCTCAAGGCCAACGGCAAACTCTATCAATGCACGAAAGGTGGACCATGGAGCCGTTTCACCGGACCCCGCCTGATCGAGTCCGGGATCTTCATGCAACGCGCCGATGTCACCGACCTCGAGTTCGTCGCCGCGGATGGCGGCGCGCCCCTCGATGTCGAAGCCCGCTTTGAAACCGCGGCCTGGCCGGACCGCCTCGGTTTGATCTTTGCGGCACGGCCCGGGCGGGAGTCCATCAAAGCGGGAGAAGAATCGTTTGGAAAAATCGGCGGCGGATTCGGCCTGACAGGAACCAACGATTTCGTGATCCCGCACGAAGCTTCGTTAGATCCGATTCAGTTCACCCTCGAACTCTGGGTCTTCGTTCCACTGGACAACCGAAGTCCCAACCGAGGCTCGTCCTGGCTGGTCTGCAAGAACCGTAACGAGGCGTTTGATGGAAACTACGGCATTGTTCTCCAAAACGGAGTGGCACAGGCGCGAATGAATATTGGCGGCGGCAGCGGGAATCAATACGAGATCAGCCCAATTCCGGCTCGCGCGCTACAGACCGACGCCTGGAACCATCTCGCCATGAGCTACGACGGGGACTCGCTGCGCTACTACATCAACGGCCAGGAAGCAGGGGCGAAAAAGATCGGCAAGGTGAGATCCCCCGGCCAGCACGCGCTCGCCTTCGGCCGCCGCGAGGACAATGGCGGCAATGGCATGCATTTCACCGGAGCGGTGGATGAAATCCGGATGTATGACCGAGCCTTGAACATCGAAGAGATCCGCCAGCGTTTCGTAGTGCCCGGAGTCGTCAACCCGTATCTCAAGCCCGTCCGCGAGTGGAATTTCCGCGCGGATGGCTTGGCCGCCGTGAAAAGCCCGTCCGCGACATGGAAGGACGCGTCATTGGAAATCAAGCTGAGCTCCAACAAGGGCGCGTTGCAGATGCAAAAGCGTTGGGAACTGCCCAAAGATCAATCCTGGTCCGCAGCCGATTGGCATCAGGTCTCGCTGGAGCTTGACCCCGCCACCTTCGAGTCTGCGGAAGCGCCGCCTCCGGTCACCGTGAAGGCCTCGGAAATGGCGAGCGGCACCGCCCGCCCCGTCGAGTATAATCCTGCCATCGGTTGGTTCCGCGTGAATCTGGACGGCATCGAACCGATCGCGCCGCCCGGCAAAAGCGGCCCGAGCAACGACGCCATCGAGCGGGTCAAGCTCACCCTGACCAATCCAACGGACCGGGAACAAATGACCCGGCTGATGTTTGAAAAAACTTCGATCGGTTTCCGCCAGGGCATCGGCAGCTCCCTCACTGGCATCTCCGCGATCCTGCGGGACATGGAGGGAAATCCAACCGGTATTCCCGTGCAACTCAGCAAGAACTGGCACAACGAACCGGAAGGCGGCGTTTACGGGAACGCATGGTTTCACGGCATTTCACAAATGAGACTGCCGGCCGGCGGCACCGTGGATCTGGAGCTCACCCTCGCCTATGGACACTGGGGAGGAGTGGCCGCGGCCTCCCACGCGCAGCTCAGCCTCATCGGCTGGGGCAGCAACCAACTCTGGCACCAGGCAGCGCTCGGATCCTGGGGAGAAAGCATCTGTTATGAGCCCGAGCAGGCCCAGGCAAACTGCACCATCACGGACGTCCGCCCGGCGATGGTCAAAGCCAAGGCGGCTGACCCGGAATGGAAATGGACCGGCAACGTCGGCGGCGGCGATTTCCTCCGCTTTTTCAATCCGGCAGGCGAGCGAGTCCCCCACTCGTCGATGCGTGCCATCCATCACCGCCCCGGGCCCTGCCTCACCGAAGTCACCTATACCGGACATGTCGGCGACTGCATCCGACACTCCACCACCGTCAGCCTTGCCCGCACCGATGACATTGTGCGCGGCATCTATCATATCCGGATGGACGTCACCAAGCCGATGGATTTCTCGCGCTTCGTCGTCTTCCAGATCGGCGCGGATACCTATAACTCCAGCAGGGAGCGCAAAATGGCCATCGGCAATGAAACCGGCCTCACCCGTGAATGGAGCACCCAGTGGGGCGGCAACACCTACCGGACCCAGCCGGTCGAGTGCATCGGCCGCATTCCTTGGTTTTCCCTGCACGACGGCGAATTGGGGGCGAACGACCACAACGGTCCACCGGCAAACCGCGGCATCGTGATTCGCTCGTGGAAAGCCCGCCTCGGCGGCAAGGACGCGTCCCCATGGATGGCCGAACGCGGACTCAGCCGCCATCAAACCCACTCATCGACGCTCGACCTCGTTCCGCCGCCAGGCGTCACGCATCTGGAGCCCGGTGATTTCATCGAGGCCACCCTCGAACACATCGTCATGCCGAAGTTCGCGAAAGACTACTACGGCCCCAGTGCTGCGCTGCGGACCGCTTTGACCAAGGATGAAAACACCTGGCGCATGATCCACCGCGAAGCTGTTGGAAACGATTACGCCGTCACGATGCAGGCAGGAACTTTGGAGCGGCTTCATCCGGGTGTCCGCGTCCGTACGAAAGCCGACGCCGCCGCCTTTGAAC
>JBEDKU010000347.1:0-3854 GCA_041172045.1 Verrucomicrobiota bacterium
CAACGGAATCGTCGCGATCCCCGCCAACACCCACACCGGAAACGCCCGCTCGAACACCCAGGGAAACGCCGCGCAGGAGAACCCCATCGCCACGTGGATCATCTTCCGCGCCACCTCCGCCGATGCGCCTGACCGCCGCGCGAACGCGCGGATCAAGGGCAGGCCAAGAAACAATCCCGCCAGCACGGCCGCCACCGCAACCCACTCTCTCGCGCTCAAGCGGTGACCTCCTCCACCACGAAGCGGCTATAGAAAAACGCTCGGTCCCGGGCGAACAGCGCATCCGCCTCACACGGTTTCAGGCGAGCCGCCAACGACTCCGGCCGCGACCGAGGAGCCAGCATGTTCCAGTAAGCGAGCCGCGCTCCCGGACTCGAAGCTGCGAGGATCTGCTCCAACAGGTCCCGCGTGTTATCCGCGCTCATGTATTCGAAAATGTCGCTCAAGTTGAAGGCATCGTAACGACACTCCGGAAACCGCGCGAGGTGCGCTTCCAGCGACGCATGCGCGACCACCAACCGTCCCTCCAACAACGCATTCCGGATCGTCCCGAAATTCGGCTCTTCCAGCGCTGCCGGCAAAGCCTCGCCATGAGTTCCAGTGAGGATCCAATGCAGGTACGGATTTTCCGATGGATCCAAAGCGACCAGCGCGTGCCTCGTCCGTGTGAGAATCCGATCCGCCACCGAGCCCTCCACGTATTTGAAAAACTCCGGATCGCGCCCGAGCGCCCCCATTACCGTGCGCGAGAAGAAGATCTGGAAAATCCAACGCCAGCGCCGGTTGTTCCAGACCTCGGTGTAGAAACTTTCCCGCTCCTCCGGCGAACGTTTTTCCAGCAACGACAGCACCCGCTTCCGTCCGTGCGCCAGCGGCAACACACGCTTGCGGAACATTTCAAAATACCGCTCGAACTTCCCCGCCGAGCCGATTCCGTCCGCGATGGCATCCGGTCTTCCGTCCCAAAACGCCCGCGCCTCCGTCGGCATTTTCTCCCGACACGCGTGATACCATGCCATCCGCCGCGATGACGGCCGCGACCCTAGCAATTCCAGAAATTCCCCATGTTCCAGCGTCAGATACGCCGCGCGCCGCAGTTCGATGCACGCGATCTGCGCCGGATTCATCTCCACGGCCGCCACCGAAGCCGCGCCCGCAGCGAGCAGGGCGAAACTGTTATCCCCGGCCGAGCCGATGCTCAGGCAATGGCGGCCCGCCGGCTCCAGCCCCGCCACCAGCAACCGCGAATCCTCCCAACACTGCGCGTAGCGGATCGTCGAAAAATCGGCGCGGTGCTGGATTTCGGAATGACTCACGCGTCAGTCTCGCAGGAATCCCACCACCCGGGCAAGCCCGGCCTCAACCCCAGATCCGTTCGAAGGTCCAGTAGAGCCCTACCGCCCCGATCATCCCGGAAGCCACCTTCCGCACCACTCCGAACGCGGGCTTTTTCAAAAACCAAATCGTCACCGCGAAGGCCGCCGCCAACACCGTCACCTGCCCCAGCTCCACTCCCAGATTGAATCCAACCAGCGGCTCGATCACCTGCCCCTGGGGCAACTCCAGCTCCTTCATCACCGAAGCGAATCCCATCCCATGCAACAACCCCAGTCCGAAAACCAACGCCACCCGCCACGGCTTCAGCTCCTTGACCCAAAGGTTTTCCAACCCCACATACGCGATGCTCAGGGCGATCATCGGCTCCACGATGGACGACGGAATGGTGAAAACCCCAAGCACCGCCAGTGCCAGCGTGATCGAGTGTGCCAGCGTGAACGCGCTCGTCTGCCACAGCAGCGGCTTCCATTTCGGTTGGAGAAAAAACAACCCGAGGATGAAGCAGATGTGATCCAGCCCCTTCGGCAAAATGTGGACGAATCCCGCATGAATCCAAGTGAGCAACGACGATGACCCACCTCCGGCGGCCACCGCGCCGCCCGCCCGGATTTCCATCAGCTCCACCGGCTTGTCGCGCGGCGCGAGTCGCAGCAGCTTCACCTGCGGCACCTTCACTTCCAGCGCCAGCGGTTCGTCCTCGTCATCCTGCCAGCTCAGCGCCAACGGACCGGATGATCCAGCAGGAAATTTCCCGTGCAGATCGATTCTCACCAGCGAGTTCCCGGCGTCGTTTTCCTTCAGCTTCGGCAACTCGACGGAGTATTCCGGAAAGCTGAACTCCGGCTCCAACCGTTTTCCGTCCAGAGTCAGCACGAAGGTCTCCTGCAAAAATTCCGCCGCCACCTCGCGCATCACCGTGTGGTCGGCCGCATCCAGTTTCTCCACCCATCCATGCCCGGCCGTCCCCGGATCGCCCGGCGTGCCCGGCGGCACTTTCGGCCCGTCCTCCGGATAGAGCGCCCATGCCTCCAGCCACACCGAGCCCGCCCAACCGCCGTCGCCCGCCGTGATTTCCGCCCGCACCTGTTTCATCGAGTGCCCGTCGGCAAAACCGGCCGCCGCCAGAATCCAAACTCCCGCCATCAACCAGCGCCGAAAGATCCCGATCCGTGTTGCAACCATGAGCCAGCACTTACGGCCAGCACCCGGGGCGTGCTATCATTTTTTCGAGTGTCTGGAGAATGCCTGGGTTGGACTTGATTCGTTGACTGGAACCGCGCGTTTCGGTCGCCTCATGTTGACCGGCTCCTCCCGACAATGATCATTCTGGCCGACAAACCTGCCAAAATCGTCACATGATGAGCCGTTGAGAACGGATGATTCCGCTTGATGAGGAACCGCCGCTTGGTTAACAACGAGCCATCGCCCAAGTTGCAACCCACGTTCTGAATCCACCCGTCATTCAAATGGAAAAGCACCTGTTCACCCTTCTCGCTCCCGCCCTTCTGTTCACCTCCCTCGCCACGGCGGAAATCGTGAGTCAGACATTCACCGGACTTACCACCCGCAATCAAGTCGAGGACGGCGCCATCACAACCGCATTCCCCGTGGGAACCCGTTGGACCGTGATGGCGGAATGGGACTCCGCAGCCCCTTCCACTTTTCTAAGTGACAGCCAAGGCAGCTATCCGCTAACAAAATTCACGGTGACGCTCGAAGGACAAAATGGTGTCTGGACGACGAGTTCGCTACCGAACAAGGCTTCGTTCTCGCTCGGCAAATACGGCGGAATCAACGAAATCCAGTTCACCAGCGGTTGGGGACCGGAAAACCACACCAACGCGGTCATCGAGGACGGGCAACCTTACAGCGTCAACCTCACGCTCACGGATCCAACCGGCACCGCGATTTCCTCACTTGGAACTTCGCCCACCACCATCGATCCCGCGGCTTGGCAGGACTCTGAATTCAAGATCTACCTCAACAATGATGGCACCCGCGCGATCTATGGATCCAGTAATCCGGATTCCATCGACCCGAGTATCTACCAGACCGGTTCGGGCAATGATGCGAATGATATCAGTGTGCGGCTTCCCGGCGCAAGGGTGCTGGAGGACGGAAGCACGATCGCGAATTTCGGCAGAACCAAGGTCGGCAAATCCGGCAAAGTGACGAAGTTCACAATCACCAATACCAGCGACACCGTCCTGAAAAAAATCAAGGTCGCGCTATCCGGCGCGGCCAGACGCGATTACATCATCGTAAGTCCGGCGAAAAGCTCAGTGGCACCCGGGAAGAGCACCACGTTCATCGTCAGGTTCGCGCCCGGAAAAAAGGGTCCGAGGAAAGCGCTCATTCGCATCGCCGGCTCCACCACTGAAAACAAAACCTTCACGATCCCGGTAGCGGGAACAGGCCTGTAAACCACCGGGCTTTGATCAAGACCCGAGGATCCGCACGGTGCCGAGGGCGCCGTCCATTTTTACCAGGTCGCCGGTTTTCAAGGTGGCGGTGAT
>JBEDKU010000348.1:0-6654 GCA_041172045.1 Verrucomicrobiota bacterium
GATAAACCCACCTCCGCTCCGGGACATATTCCAAGTGCGACCCAACCCAGCCGCACCCGCAAATGCCCCGCAAAACCCTCGCTTTCCGGCTTCCCGCCATTCTCTCCCTGCTTGCTTCCAGCGCGCCCGCCCAGACGGTTTACGTCTCCCGCATGTGGCACAACCACCAGCCCACCTACTGGCCGGAATGGAACACCTTCGAGGGCCAGACCAACCGCGTCGAATACGCCCGCGACTCGATCGCCCTGAAACCCGGCCGCTCCTACCCCGGGAGCACCGCCCAGCATCCGGAAAACAACCTCTCCGACATTTTCGGCATCGATGACCGCAGGAACGCCTACCAAAGCGGCCCGCGCAATTCGCTGGCGAATCTCGCCAGCTCCGCCGGATTCTGCATGAGCTACTCCGGCTCCTTGATGGACGGCGTCCGCTCACTCGGCAACGCCAACCAACTCGGCTACGGTCCCGGTTGGTGGAATGGCAACCGTGACGCCCGCAACTGGCTCACCCCATCCGGCAGCCGCCGCATGGACCTCGTCGGCTTCACCTACCACCACTCGCTCGCGCCGCTCCTGCCGAAGAGCGTCTTCCGCAAGGAACTCCAGATTTTCAAACAAGCTTACTGGAAGGCGTGGAATGCAAATTCCAATCTATCCGACCACTCGAAAGGCTATTTCCCCACGGAAATGGCGTTCTCCAACTCGATGATCGGGGTGCTCGCCGAGGAAGGCTACCAATGGTCCATCGTCGCCAGCCACCACCTCAGCCGCACCTGCCCGACCTACCTGAACCAGGGCGACATCGCCAGCAACCGCGGCATCTTCTCCAGCCAGCCCAACAAGGCGGACCTGCTAGGTCCGTCGCCCGCCACCGGCTGGTGGTACGGCCAGCCGAACCCGGGAAACGCCGCCTGGAACGTCTCGCCGTTCGCTTATCAGCTCCACAGGGCGAAACAGGTGAACCCGGAAACCGGCGCGGAATCCTCCATCATCCTCGTGCCGTCCGACGACGTGCTTTCCTACCGTTTCGGCTACGCCCAGGAAGGCATCGACAAGATCCAGGCCAACATCGCCCCCTTCGCCACCGATCCCACACGCCCGGTGATGGTCATGCCCTCCACCGACGGCGACAACGCCTGGGGCGGCGGCTCGTCCTCCTGGTTCGAGGCCACGCCCGCCTTCTTCAACGCCGCCGGCAGCGCCGGCTACGGCCAGAGCGCGGTGCAGGACTTCGTAAACGCCCACGGAGCCGCCGCCGACACCGTGCACATCGAGGACGGCGCGTGGATCTTCCCGGAGTCCTGTTATGGCTCCGCGAATTTCCTGAAATGGATCGAGCCGCCTCTCGCCGCCACACCCGCCACCCGTTACGCCAACACCATGGCGGACTTGGAAACTCCCGGTTTCGCCCTCAAATTCTGGGCCTGGGCCCCCGTCATCACCGGTGCGAACTGGTGCGAAACCGCCGAGCAGATCCTGCGTGACGAGGGTGGAAACGTCGAGGCATGGAAAATCCAGGCTCCCTACGATTGGGACGGCACGCCCACCAACCCCAACGATGTCGAACTCGCCTGGCACATCTATCTGCACGGCCTCGACTCCGGCTTCAACTACTACGGCGGCCTCGGCAACGACGATGAAATCAAAGCCGCCCTCGCCACCACCCGCGCCATCCAGAAGCTCCAGCCGTGGATGACCACCGCCCGCCGCGGCAACGACCGCACGCCCCCCTCGGTTTTGAAACCGCAACGGTTTCCCTACAATCCCGGAACCCACAACTTCGGTTGGTTCAACAACACCACTACCAGCCCCGGCTATCTTAAAATCATGCCCTCCGAGTTCTATGTCTGGACCCACGCCTACGACGTCTCCGGAATCGCCAACGCGCGCTTGAAGGTCCGCCTCGACAACGACGGCACCAACTCACTCGCCTCCAACCAGAATGAAACCTACGCCGGCGGCTCCGAAGTCGGCACCTGGGTCACCATCCCGATGACCAAGCGGGTCCTTCCCAACACGCAGGCGTCCCTCAATGCCGCCGCGAACAACAGCCAGATCAACTATTTCATCACCCCGCCGGAACTCGCCGATTACTACTTCGCCAAAGTCTCCGAAGCCAACCTGCCCGACTTCCGGGGCAAACTCGTCGACTACTACATCGAGGCCACCGACAGCCTGAACAACATCCAGAAGTCCGACATCCAGCACGTCTTCGTCGAGGACGACGGACTCGGCGGAGAAGTTACCATTCCAGCCACTCCCGCGAACCTCGCGGCCACCGCCATGAGTTCCACCAGCATTTCGCTCACCTGGAATACGGTTCCCGCAGCCACCGGCTACCGCGTCTATCGGGGAGCGGCGCTTCAGGGAACCACTCCCAACCCCAACTGGCTCGACCTCGGATTGAATCCCGCGACACCCTACTCCTACACGATTTCCGCCTACAACACCGCCGGAGAATCCACCCAAAGCACCCCGGTCTCCGCCACCACCCAATCCTCCGGCGGCAGCGGCGCACAAATCCCCTTCACCATGGACGGCCTCGCGGATTTCCCGGACTACCGACTGTCCAACCCCGGGATGACCATTTACGCCGCCCTCCGCGGATCCACGCTCTACATCGCCACCTGGGCCCCCGGAGCCGCTGGAAACGACCACTTCATCCTGCTAGGCGGTTCCGCGCTAGGAACCGCCACCACCGCCGCCTCATGGCTGAAAGCAGGAACCACCGCGCTCCCACCAAACGCACCCTTTCTAGCAGCGGAAAGTTCCAACTCCTACATGGGCTGGTTCAACACCAACGGCGCGGCCACCACCACCGCCCGCACTGCCGGCCAGCAGATGGAAGGCACCATCGACCTCGCCACCGCCTTCCCCGGCATGCCATCCAATCTCTACCTCTCCGCCCTCGCCTATCAGACGGCGGATGCCGGACTGCTAGGATCCCAAGCTCCGGCGATGATCACCGACAACGGCAACGTGGACCCGGACGAACTGCTCGTCATCCCCATCGAAGCCCTCCGCGACGAGGATGCGAACGGCACCTACGACCGGCTGGAGTCCGGCAAGAGCTTCGTCGTCACCCAGTCGGCCCGCGCCGGCAACACGTTTTCGCTTACCTGGAAATGCTTCCCCGGCCGCAGCTACAAGATCCAGACGAGCGACAACCTGCTCGGCGACTCGTGGACCGAAGTCCCGGGCGTGCTGGTCACCGCCGGAGCCACCGATCTCGAAGCCAATCAAAACCTGCTTCTCGATCCACTCGACGCCAAGCGCTTCTTCCGCGTGATGCTCGTCCCTTGATTCCACTTTTTCCCATAAAACCCATGCGCCCGCTCCTGTTCCTCGCTCTTCTATCATCCCTCACCCAGGCCGAGGTCGTCCTGCAATACTTCGAGGCCGAGTGGGATGAAATCTACCGTCGCACCCCCGAGATTGCGGAGACCGGCTACGACGCGTTGTGGATCCCCTCGCCCTGCAAATCACCCGTCGCCGGAAACAACAAGTGGGCCAATGTCGGCTACTCGCTCTACGACCGCTTCGACCTCGGCGACATCCCCCAGCGCGGGACCGTGGAAACCCGCTACGGCAACCGCGGCCAGCTCCGCCAGATGGTGGACCACCTGCATTTCTCCGACGTGAAAGTCTATCCGGACATCGTCTTCAACCACAACGGCAACGGACCCAACTTTCTCGAATACCCCGGCATGAAGCCGAACGACTTCCACGTCTGGCTCGACGGCTCGCAGCCCGGCGGCTGGAAGCGCGCCGCACGCATGACGTCCTATGACGACATCAGCAACGGCTTCGGCGGCACCTTCAAGGAGGAACTCGTCTCGCTCATCGACATCGTCACCGAGCCGGACGCCCGTTTCACCAACAACTCGCCCTACGCCCCGGAGCCCTCGCCCTTCGTCCGCCACCCCGGGCAGCATGACAAGTATCCGTTCCAGAATCCCGGCGACACCCTGCCTAACGAAAACGTCCGCCAGATGCTCGGGCGTTGGGCGCACTGGCTGGGCAACGCGATGGACTACGACGGCTTCCGCCTGGATGCCGGCAAACACGTCGTCCGCGAATTCTACGGCGGCCCCGGCCAATCCGGCACCTTCCTGCACGAGGCGCAGTGGAACTTCGACCAACGCCGGGGCAACACCTACGATCCCCAGGTTCCGGACCTCTATAAAAACGAAGTGCGCCGCAAGGACATGCTGATGTTCAACGAAATCTTCGCCGGTGCCTCCAGCAACTTCGACTACTGGCGGCAGGGTAACGTGAAGATGCGCTATCTCGATTTCCCCGCGAAACAAAGCATCGTCGGCAACGCGTTCAGCAGCGGAAACCTCGCGGCGCTTGCCTCCATCGGCGTGGCGCTCGATCCCACTGAAGGCGTGACCTTCGTCCACAGCCACGACCAGCCCGGGCCGAACAAAATGGACCTCGCCTACGCCTGGCTGCTCACCAAAACCGGCGTCCCCATCGTCTATTTCTCCGGTAACAACATTTCCTGGGATGACCGGAACTCCAACCGCACCTGGGTCTTGCCCGGCACCGGTAACGCGCTCGGCGACTATAACAGCATCGTCCCCAACCTCATCTACATCCACAACCAATTCGCCCGTGGCCGCGAGTGGAACCGCTGGTCGGACAATGATTTCCACGCCCACGAGCGCTTTGTCGACGGCAATTCGAACGCCTCCCCGGACAGCGGCGAGGGCGTGCTGCTCGTCGCCCTCACCGACAACGGCTCGGATCAAACCAAAACCCTGCAAACGTCCTACCCCTCCGGCACGGTCCTCAAGGACTACACCGGCAACCAACCCGCCAACGTCACCGTCAACGGCTCCGGCCAGGTCACCATCACCGTCCCAGCCCGCGGCGGACAAGGATTCGTCTGTTACGCCCCACTCGTCGCGGAAGGTCCGGTTAGCGGCACGCCACTGCGTTTCACCCAAGGCGGCTCCGCCGTCGGCACCATGCCGTGGGTCGTCCCCGGCGGCCGCGATGCTCCGGCGAAACCCCGCACCATCCCGCGCGTCACCGGAAACTTGGTGGACATCGAAATCCACCACACCGACCCAGCCGGAGGCAGCGTGAGCAACGTCCTCGTCAAATGGGGCCAAGGCAGAAACCTCAACGCCTCCGCCTCCGATCTCACCGGCGACGACATGGTCTCCGGCGGCTTCGAACAAGCGACCTTCACCGGCGGCATCTGGAAACTCACCGCCGATCTCAGCGGCCTGCCCGACGGACTCCACACCGTCAAGGCGCGCCTCTTCAACTCCCGCAGCGCCGGGCTGCCCGCGCTCTATCAAACGTTCACGAAGACCATCTATCTGGACCGCAGCGGCCCCGGGCTCGTGATCGAATCCCCCACCGCCAGCGTCTCCGGTGACACGGTCGCCCTCATCCGCAATGCCGACCGCACCGCCAGCCGGGTGGAAGCCCGCGTCGATGGCGGACCGTGGGCGGACGCCACGCAGACCCAGCGCGGCACCTGGAAAGCCAACCTCACCGGCATGACCGCCGGTTCTCACACGCTCGAAGTCCGCGCCACCGAGAACGACCTCGGCGCGGTCCCCGCGCAAATCAACACCGCTACCGTGAGCCATTCGTTCACCGTAACCCTCCCCGCACTCGCCTTCGCCATCAACCATACGGAAGGCGCGACCCTCCAGCTGCCGTTTTTCACCACCGCACTCACCGTCCCCGTCGGCACCACCGCCGGTCAGGTAAAACTCTGGTGGGACGGTTATGAAATGACCGCTCTCGCCGTGAATGGCACGACCGTCACCCACACCTTCGACGGCCGCTTCATCTCCGGCGGGGTCGAGCAGCGGCTTTCCGGCGCGTTCATCAACGGCACCCACTTCTTCGAGGCGGAACTCACCTCCGGCGGTGAAACCAAACGCATCACCCGCCGCGTCGTTTTCAATCTCTACGGCCAGAACATCACCGACTCCGACGGCGACGGCTTGCCTGACGATGTCGAACTCCCAGGCTTCACCAGCGGTGGCTACGCCGCCCAGGGATTCCCCGGTGACAGCAACGAGGACACCATTCCCAACAATGGCGAAAACTGGACGCGCACCAATCCCCTCAACGAAAACACCAACTACGCCGGCACCTGGGATGGCGACGAGGACTGGGACAACGACGGCGTTTCCAACATTCAGGAAGTCGTCCGCGGCTTCACCAACCAGGGCAACGCGTTCTTCTATAACATCTACAACGCGTCCTCCGTTCCACCCTCCAGCGTGGCTTCCAGCGCGACATGGACGCTCACTCCCGCTGGCGGCGGCACGCAGAACATGCTCATCAACTATCGACCTAACGACGGAGCGCTTTCCGCCGCATCATCCATCGAGCTTAAAATCATCATCAACGGCGGCGCGCCGCAGTTCTTCACCATGACCAACGCCGGCGGCGGACTCTGGACCTACACCGCACTGCTTCCCGCAGGCAGCACCACCACCACGCTCTCCTTCCAAACACCCGGTGGTGGCGCCACCGATACCAACGCCGCGTGGACGAATGTGAATGTCACCCCTTCCACCGAGGCGTTCACCATGAACGGCCTGCTCGACAGCCCGCATTACCTAGTCGCCGACAACGGCATGCGCATCTGGGCGGCAGTGAAAGGCACCAAGCTCTA
>JBEDKU010000349.1:0-3337 GCA_041172045.1 Verrucomicrobiota bacterium
ATGGTGAGGGGGGACAGACGTTCCAAAGGTGGCGCGCTACCGCCGGGGGCGCAGTCAAAGAGATGAGAAATTGAAGCCAAGGGGAGCCGACACGTCCCACTTGGCAGATCTTTCGCTCCCCTTTGGCGTGCTGCACCAGCGGTGCAGCGCCACCTTGCTGCATACCGTTGCTTGGAATTTCAGCTTTTCAGTCTTTCCGTGTTTCAGCTTTTATCCAACGGACTCCTTCACGATGCTGGACAGCACCGTATCCTCCAGCAGTACGGAGCTGTTGGATTCCTGGGCGATGAAATACAGCGGGCGGCTGCGGACCTCTCCGAGGATGGTGCCGACGTATTCGCTGAGCACCGCGAGGATCAGGCAGACGAAGAAGAACATGCCGCTGAGTTGCAGGGACAGCGTGGTCCAGCCCGCTGCCACGGTGGGTTTGATCAAGTAGATCACCACGACATAACAGGCATACAGCAGGTTCAGGAACGCCCCTAGCAGGCCCGCGGCCGTCACCATGCGCAGCGGGTGGCGGGTGTTCGCCGCGAGCAGGTCGATGGCGGTGGCGATCTCGGAATGCCATGGGGTGACGCGCGGGCCACTGCCTCTGGATTGGAGGGTGTAGGGGAAGAACTCGTGTTGGTATCCCAGAGTGAGCGTGAGCACCCGGAGGTAGCGGTTTTGCTCACGGACTTGCAGCAGGGCGTTCACCGCCTGGCGGCTCATCACCCGCAGATCCGAGACGCCCCGCTTGATGTCCACGCCAATGTGTTTGAGACAGTAGTTGCGGAAGATCCCCCCCATGCTATCTCGAATGATCGACCTTTGCGCCGGGTTCTCGGCGATTCCGTGAACGATCCCTCCACTCTTGCGGCAAAGATCGATCATCTCCGGGATGATGCTGATGGGATCGGTTTTTGGATCCAGCGTGATGACGACATCCCCGATGGCGGACTCGATTCCCGCCGACATCGCGACATCGCGTCCGAACGGCCTGGAAAGCCGCAGGTAGCGGATGCGTTGGATTTTTTTGAGCAGCGGTTGCACGACTACGGCGGTGTCGTCAGTCGAGCCGTCGTCCACGAGCACGATCTCGAAAAAACGGTAAGCGCCGCCGATGATTCGATCGATTTCGGTGACGATTTCCTCAAGCAGCGGGGCATCCTGTTGGAGGGGGACGACAATGCTGACGACGGTGTTGGGGTTCATTTTTGGGTAAAAGCTGAAATGCTGAGACGCTGAAATTGAAGAAGACGCTTGGAAAGTTTTGTAGCGGCGCTCTGTGAACGTCGAGGCCTATGGGATGCGAGGATCTTTCTTGGGTATCTCAGCCGCAGGAAAGTGGGCGACGGTCATAGACGCGCCGCTACAGTGGATTTCAGCAACTGTTCCACCTCATCTTCCACATCGAAGATGTTGTCGATCTTACCACCCATGACGTGGATGACGGCGGGTAGTTGGCTGTCGCGCTGGAAGAGGATGGGGCGGCCGTCGTCGATTTCGCTGAGGGGCAGCAGGGTCTTCACCGTCCACAGCGAGTCGCGCTGGACGGCCTTTCGCAGCGCGGGCATGTAGCGCGAAGCATCGGCCACCATCATTTCAAAATGGCTGTTTTTCTCGATCGAGTTTAAAATTTGATAGGGATTGGTGGCGCCGGTTCGTTCGTTTTCAAACCAATGGGCGTGCGGGGTGTAGCGCACATGGCTGAGAGTGGTCAGCCCCAGCGAGGGATAAGGCATGAATGAGAAGAATGGCCCGCACATCATGGTCACCGAGAGCCCGTCGAGTTCCGGCGGAAGATCCACCAATGCCATTTCGGTGAGCTCGTGTTTCAGGGGAATGAGCGGCAGGCCGGAGGCGGAGGTGAGGCGGTTCAGGCCGGCATAGGTGGCGTTGAATACCATCGCGCATTCGATCTCCGAGCCATCGGAAAGTCTTGCCAAGGCACCGCACGGATGGGGGGTCGCAGTCTCAACCAGGGTGTTCAACCGCACTTCGATTCCCGCACCGAGCATTTCTTCGCGCAGCTTGTCACGCAGCACTGAGAAATCGAAGGCGCATTCCTCGGCGATCCAAGTCCGCTCGGTCAGAGTGGGGTTGAACAGGCTCTGGATGTTGGACGGTGCTTTCTTGAGTGGCGCGCCCACCCGCTTCATGAAGACCTCGAACTGGTCGGCGGTGACTTTCGAAAACAAACGTCCGACGGCATAAACCTTGGTGAACCGATCGACAATCGCATCGCGGTAATGCGTGCGGAATTTCTCGTAATTCTGCCGCGACCGATAGGCGGTCATCAGGCTACGTGGATAATGGTATCCGCCGTGGACTCGGGCCTGATTGACTCGGGATGCTTGGGTGAGCAACTCGCCAGCCTCCTCGACCACAATCGGCTGCCACCCACGGCGATGCAGCATCATGGCGATGGAGCAACCGAAGAAGCCGCCTCCGGCGATGACGATGCGTTTGGACATCTGAAAAACGAGGGTAGGGCGGATCCGGCCCGGTCCGCCCACTTTCCCGCCAAATGGCGGCGCAAATGCAGCGGCAATCTACGACCGTCGAGGTGCGTATGTAGCGGCGGTCTATGACCGTCGAGGCGGATGGAAAGAGAAAGAAAGGCGCGAAACATTCACTTTCGCATTGGCATCCCGTCCCCGGGGGCAGTCACGTCGGATTGTCTCGAAGCCGCCTCACGGTTTCTCGCCCTGCGGGCACGGCGCGAATAGCGCCTGTCCAAACTACTTACAAGCCTTCGGTGGTTTTGGGCCAGATCCGCCCTACCTCTGATAAATTTTCTTCACCGCTTCGACCGCCTGTTTGACCGCATCGAGTCCTTCCGGTTGGGCGCGCATCTCAATGGCGAGGCTGCCCAGGTAGTGGATTTCCTTCAGCACACTTGCCAGTCGGTGGTGAATCGGGTCGGGGGCGTCGAAAGATGCTAGATTCGGCTGGCTGGCGTGGACATGTTTCACGAGATCCGACGCCTGGCGCAAGGTGGTTTCAAATTCATCCCCGCCAAGTGCCATGCCCCCGGCGTCCACGTGCAGGCCGAATCCCGGGGAATCGACGGCCACCACCAGATCCGCCGCCTGGGCAAGCGTGTTGCAGAAGTCCGCACCGTAAGCCACGGGATTCGCTTCAATCACCAGACATGAACCCGCCTCCGCACACGCGTCGGCGACTTCACGGAAAAACGGAGCCGCCTGGCGGATGCCCTCCGCATGATCGATCCCCAGCAACAATCGGTTTTTGGGAGAACCGAAAACCATCGGCCCGGCACCGGCCCAACCGGCGATACGTCCCACGGCGATGAGAACCTCTTTCATCCGCTGCTGGGTCCCGGCGTTTC
>JBEDKU010000350.1:0-4021 GCA_041172045.1 Verrucomicrobiota bacterium
CCACGACGAAGGACACGCCGCTGGCGATCACGCTCGCCGGCACCGATGCCGACGGCAACCCGCTCACTTATGCGGTCGCCACCGGCCCGGCCAACGGCAGCCTGAGCGGCAGCGCTCCGGACCTGACCTACACCCCGGCCGCGAATTACCACGGCAATGACAGTTTCACCTTCACGGTGAACGACGGCACTGAGGATTCCGCCACGGCCACCGTCTCCATCACGGTGACTCCAGCCGCCCTCACGCCGATCGAAACCTGGCGCAACCAGTATTTCGGTAGCCCTGCCAACACCGGCAACGGCGCGGACACCGCGTCCGCAGGCGACGGCATTGCCAACCTGCTAAAATACGCCTTGGGGATCCGGCCCGGTGAGAACGCCGCCAGCGGCCTGCCCCAGTCGAAAATTGCCGAGAACGGCGGCAACCGCTTCCTCGCGCTGACCTTCAAGCGCGATCCGTCGCGTAATGATGTGACGATCGTCGTCCAAGCTGGTGACGACCTCGCCGGCTGGACGGAGGTCGCCCGCTGCGCCAACGGAGGGAGCTTCAGCGGATCCGCCACCGTCACCGAGACGGAAAACCCGGACGGAACCCGCAACGTGGAAGTCCGCGACGTCCATGCGGTGGACGGCGCCCCCCGCCGCTTCATGCGGGTGCTCGTCACCCGGCCGGAGTAAGGCTCATGCAAACGGGCGTCCATCGGACCAGCCTGCCTTTGCACCCCATCACGACCGCCCCGTCCGGAACCCTTCCGGTCGGGGCGGTTTCGTTTACGGCTCCGCTTCACGAGACCCGCGGCAGGCGTGATCTGAGTTCATCTGCGGTCGGAAAATCCAACGGGAGGTGCCCTGCGCCGCCCGCCGAAGCATTGTCATCAGGAGCGACGACCTTAAGGGGGGCTCTTCCTCCCCCGCCCGCAGCGGAGGCCATCCGCTCCCTCATCTCCTAGCTGAAATGCCGTTAGGTAAATATTACCCAAGTTCCACACCGTCAACGATATCTCGTGATTTTCAGGCATCAGAATGTAATTACATTCGAAAACCCCATTACCCCGAAATTACCCCGCCAGCATTCTTGCTATGGAAGCCGCGACCACGGCATCTTGAAGCGTTACGGCTTTTTGGGGCGACCGCCCCGGCAGTGGCACGTGCCCGTCAGCGGAATCCGGCGACGGGTGAAATCGAAACATATCACTCACCAATCATGAAAACTAAAACCATCCTCGCGTTTGCCGCAGGAATCATCGGCCTCACCGCCAGCGCGAATGCAGCCGTTGTGAACTACTACGCCAGCTGGTCCGGCGCTTCGCTTGGCAACTCCGCCAGTGCCTACGCCTCGTTCAAGCTGGATACCGACTACCTCGGGACTCAGATTTCGAACGGATCAAGGCCTGAATTTGCTCAATACCAATGGATCACTGACATCGATCTGACGGTCACCGGGGCGGCATCGGGCAACGGCCACTTCACCTCCGCGGACTATTACGATTTTGCATTCGGCGCCGAAGGGCCTGTGGACTTCGCCCAGGAACTGGTGGGGCAGGCCAACCTCATCGACTTCAACCTTTTCAACCGTTACTGGGATCCAACTACTGAGCAACAAGTCTCATCTGCCGCTCCTGGTGCTAGTCGCCCCAACACGTTGCAGGTCACCCCAACGGGCGGTGGCCAAGGAGAGGAAATGCGGCTGACGAGTCTCTCCGCCACCCCGGCATTCCGTGCCACCACCACGCTGCTGGACAACACGAGTGCAGGCATCAGCCCATACATGACTTTCAATCTACCTGGGCTGGCGTTTTCGACTGGATCGCAGGCCTTCAGTCTGGATTCCATTGAGTTTGCACCCCGCGGCGATGACCAAACGGGCAATTTGACGCTTAGCCTGTATGCTGCAGACGCCAGCACGCACTTGCCCACCTCAGACTCAGCGCTCGCGACTAAAACCTTCAGCAACATTTTATTCGATCATCAACCGACGTCGACGTCGGTGGCATTTTCAAATGATTTCACGCTGGCAGCAAATTCCAGCTATGTTTTGGCATTCTCCTCGCCAGTTTCCGGATTCCGTGGCCTCGCCGGGATACCTGAAGATACTGCTACGCCCGTGTCAGTCGGTACGTCTGGTCTGACTTTCCACGGATTAGCATGGAATTTTGAGTCCTGGGGTGGCCCCTATAATCTTGACGCACCTTATGTGAAACTGACTGCCACAGCGGCATCGGGCGGCACCTCCGCCGTGCCGGAAGCCTCCACCAGCCTGGGCCTGCTGGCGCTGGGTGCCGGTGGCCTGCTCACCCGCCGCCGCCTCAAGCGCAAGGCATAAGCGGTCTGACGCGGATATCGTATCTTGGAAGAGGCGGTCGCAAGGCCGCCTCTTTTGATGGAGCGGCGACCTTACTGCCGTCTCTTCCTCCCCCACCCACAGCGGAGCCCATCAGGCCCCACTCCCTAACTGAAGAACTAGGTTAGAGAAATTCTTCCCAAGTCACCCACCGTCAGCGACATCGCGTGATTAGGAATCCTCGAAATGTAATTACATTCGAAAACCCCATTACCCCGAAATTACCCCGCCAAGATCATTGACCCCGCTGCTACGGAGCCGCCACGGTGCGTGGCTCATTTCGAAGCGCCATCTCATGAACCACCCTCACGTCTCCCCATCCGCAGGAAATCCCCGGCCCGCCGCCGGCCGCCGTCCTCGGCCGCAGGCCCGAATCATCACCCGCTTTTCCCGCTGATTCCCACCCTGTCACACCCGCATGAAAACGCTCCACCAACTCCTCTCCATCCCGGCGCTTGCGGCGCTGCTCGTGGCTGCGCTGCCGGCCCGGGCCGCCACTGAGCCGGGCAAGCCCCAGGCGCTCACCAGCCCGGACCAGGTGCCCGAGGGCCTGGCCAAGTCCGACTGGTCGAGCATCCGCGCCGCTTACGAGGCCGGGCGCCACGCCTTCCAGCCCACCGCGACCGGCTGGCAGGCGCGCAATCCGGGCCAGCAATGGACCACCCAGTTTGACAAACGCGGCTTCCTCGCCACGCCCAAGGACGGCGGCTGGCAGTGGGGCCTCGAGTTGCAGAGCTACGGCTTCGCCGAAAACCCCACCGCCATTTCCGGCACCCCGGCGGTGCGGGCGGACGGCCAGCGCCTCAGTTACCAGTGGGATGCCAATGTCGAGGAGTGGTTCGTCAACGACGCGCGCGGTCTCGAGCACGGCTTCACCGTGAACCGGCGCCCGGCTTCCGCTGCCGCCACCACCACGCTCGACTTCCTGCTCGGCGTCCGCGGCGGCCTGCGCCCGCAGGTCACCGGCGATGCCCTCGGCGTCGAGTTCCGCGATGCCGCCGGCGCCACCGTGCTCAACTACTCCGGCCTCAAAGTCTGGGATGCCGATGGCAAGGTGCTGGCCTCCCGCTTCACCGCCGCCGGGGACAACCAGGTGCGCCTGCTCGTCGACGAGCGCGCTGCCCGCTACCCGCTCACCATCGACCCCGTCGCCCAGCAGGCCTACCTCAAGGCCAGCAACAACGGCGGGCCGAGCGCCGACTATTTCGGCACCTCGGTGGCGGTCGCGGGCGACACGGTGGTCGTCGGGGCGTATCAAGAGGACAGCGGTAGCACGGGCGTGAACAATACGCCCGACGAGAGCGCTGCGAATTCCGGCGCGGCCTACGTCTTCGTGCGCAGCGGGGGGGCGTGGACCCAGCAGGCCTATCTCAAAGCTTCCAACACCGGGGCGGGTGACGGTTTCGGTTACTCGGTGGCGGTCTCGGGCGACACGCTAGTCGTCGGGGCTCCTAGTGAGGACGGCAGCACCACGGGCGTGAACAGCACGCCCAACGAGTCGGCCAGCGCTGCCGGAGCGGCCTACGTCTTCACCCGCAGCGGGACGACTTGGAGCCAGCAGGCCTATCTCAAGGCTTCCAACACCGGGGGGGGAGACAAGTTCGGATGGTCGGTAGCGGTCGCGGGCGACACGCTGGTCGTCGGGGCTAACGAGGAGGGCAGCAGCTCCACGGGCGTGAAC
>JBEDKU010000351.1:0-2794 GCA_041172045.1 Verrucomicrobiota bacterium
GCAGCTTTTCCGCGCCCGGCACCGCACGCATGGTGGTGACGATCTGTTGCCAGTATCCGATGAACCCTTTGACATCATCGCTGGCACGCGAGGTATACCACCCCCCGTTGAATTCCCAGGCAAGCCTCAGGATGCTGTCTTCCAAACCGTATTTGATCAGGTTGTTCGCCAGGATCTTGAAGTGCTCGTTGTACTCGCCGCGTGCTCCGGCCGCGTGGGAGACGGGCACAGACTTGCCGTCTTTTCCCTTCGGTCCGCCCCGGTCCCACCCGCCTGGTAAAATCACAACGGATAGGATCAGACGGCGTCCGGGAACGGCCTTTTTCCATTTCGACCATTCTCCGAGCTGCCAGTTCCCACCTTCGATGCCGTCCCACCGCTCGGTGGGAGTGAAGTCCTCCGCCCAGACCACGGGTTGGTTGAGCCATTGGGCATAAGCCTCATTGGCAGCGGCTCCGCCGGATTTGTTGGCGGCCCCCCACCGATAAACCGCGATTGCCGGGGTGGGTCGTGCGACCGCCGGTGGCGGGGAGGAAGTGGGAGCGTTCTGAGCGTTGGCAAACGAACTTGCCCCGGCGAGGGATAAGCCGCAGAGGATTAGCCCTAGGAAATTGCGTTTGAGGCGAGGTCCGCACCGCTCGACGGGTTCGGGATTACGGAGGGCGGTCATCTCGTCCACCCATTTTTCCAAGGAGGCGTGGGTGGTTTGGTTTGGGTTGCTCATGGACCCGTAGTGGAGCGACCAATCCGGCTCGTAGCAATCCGATTCAAATGGAAGGGCATTGGCGGATCCGCCAATAGACGCTTTGCGGAATCCCACGCAAATTGACCCGGTTTGTTGGGGGGAATCCGTCATGAATTCGATTCAAAAACCCTTATTTCCTCCATGAGACAAATGACCGTCGAGCAGATCCGATCGGGATTGCTCGATCAATCGCACCGCAGCAAGAGGCGGAGATCAGCCCAAACGGCCCTTTTTTGCACAACATTTACAACTTCCCAAACCCCAGAAACCAAAAAGACCGCCATGAAACGCAAAACCACAGGATTCGCCCCCTTCACATCCCCCGCCTGCATGACGGTGGCTGTTGCCGCCGCCTTCGCTTTCGGTTCCTTCGCCCAGGCGACCACCCTTACTTGGGACGCCAATGGCGCGACTGCGGCACAAACCGACGGGGCGGGTGCCTGGAAAAACGCAAACCCATGGTGGGACGGCGCGGCCAACGTGACGTGGACCTCCGGCGATGATGCGATCTTTGGCAATGGCGGCACCGGCGGCGCGGTGACTCTGGCCAGTGCGACTGCGGCGCAATCCATAACGGTCAACACCTTTACCGGGACCTACTCGTTGGGAACAACCGCCAATATTCTCACGATTGGAAGTGGCGGAATCACGATGACCGCGGGGGCAAGTGCGGTGAGCCTTGTTTCGGCGATTACTTTAGGTGGTCCCCAGAGCTGGACGAACGGTTCCGGCAGCAGCCTCACCGTAACCAACGCGGCGGCAAATGCCGTTGTTTATGGAAGTAACTTGCTCACGCTCAATGGCGGTTCCTTTAACTTTGCCTTGACTGGTTCGGCCACGACGACCGGCGCGGGCGGTGTCAGAATCACTGCGGGCAGCGCAGTTACCAACTCAAGCACGGTAAATCCCTTCGGTAGCGGCCCACTGGAACTGAACAGTGGCAGTCTCAAGAACAGCGCCACCGCGACAACGCGCACGGTGAGTAACGCCGCCAGCATCACCGGAAACTTCACCTTCGATGCCGCGGGCGCGACGGGCAACAATACTTTCAGCGCGGCCGCGACCACCACCGGTGCGCGTGTCCTCACGATCAACACTTCCACCACCAGTTTTTCCTCGACGCTCGGGTTGGGCGGCAATCTGACGGTGCAAGGCACCGGCACCCTCAGCCTCGGCGGCGTCGTCAGCGACGGCGGCAATGCTTACAGCGTAACGAAGTCAGACGCCGGCGTGCTGACGCTCGTGACGGCGAACACTTTTACCGGTGGGGTCACACTCAATGCCGGCACATTGAACATCGGGAATGCGACCGCGATCGGCACCGGGACACTCACGATCAATGGCGGCGCGATCAACACGAACGGCGCGTCGATTACGCTGTCCACCAACAATGCCATCAGCCTGGCCAGCGACTTCGCCAACACCGGCAGCAACAGCCTGAATCTGGGCACTGGCGCGGTGACACTCGTGGGAGGCACCCGCACCATCACCACCAACGGCGCAACGACGCTGTTCACCATCGGCGGCAGCATCGGCGACGGCGGCAACAATTATGGGCTGACCAAGGCCGGCACCGGCACGCTGGTGCTCTCCGGCGCAAACACGTATGGCGGCACGACCACGGTCGCCGCCGGAACCTTGCAGGCGACCAATACGGGCGCGCTCCCTGATTTTTCGACTCCGGGCCGCGTCGTCGTTGCGGGCGGGGCGACCCTCACTGTCAATGCTGGCATCACCGGTGCCCTCTTCACCTCGGCGAATCTCGACAGTTTGCGAGCCGCAGTCACTTTCGGCGCGAACTCCAAACTTGGCATCGACACGAGTTCGGCATCCTTCTCCTACGCCAGCACGATCGCTGACACTGCGGGTGGGGCGCTTGGATTATTGAAGCAAGGGACGAATACGCTCACTCTCAGTGCGACGAACAACACCTACAGCGGGGGAACGTTTCTCAACGCGGGCACGCTCAACTTCGCCGCACTCAACACGCTGGGCACGGGCGGCATCACCTTCAACGGCGGCACGCTGCAATACACCACCGGCAACACC
>JBEDKU010000352.1:0-2798 GCA_041172045.1 Verrucomicrobiota bacterium
CTTTCCATTGATATAGAAATAGGTCGGGGCGTACCAGAATTCATAGGGCATGAAACTGATCCCGAAGTCTTCGTTCGGATCGTCCGGATCATCATAATCCGAAGCCGAAACATAATAACACCTGCCGGGATCCGGCGGCACTTCACAACTCAGTAGGTTCTCGTTGAGATTGTAGTCGGTCGGTCGGTAGGCGCTGTAGCCGTCATACTCGGCGGCTTTGGCCGGAGAAAACACCAGGCACTCGCCCGGCTTAAAGGTCGTCGCAGGAATCGAAAAATAGTAGGAGCCCATGTAGGGGTCGTTATAGGCTTCCGAATTCATAATTCCGGCAAGTCCTCCGCCGCCGAAGTTAATATTGCGACCTCCCTCGAAGTTCAGCCAGTCGGTCACGAAAACGCTCCCGCTGGAAGTGGTGTTGCGGGTTTTCATTTCCTGCCTGCCGTTGCCCTGGATCATGATGATGAAATGGCCGGATTTCAGCTCGCAGTTGTGGGGATTCCACAAGACCACCCGGGGATACATCAACTGCCGGATCTGGTAATATTTGACCGGGCCATCCTTGTTCAGATAGGTGCTCATCTGGGTGAAATTAGAGGCCTCCACCAGGATCGGCTGCAGGCCGGCGCGCTGGTTGCCCGCGAGTTTCACCGGGTTTTCGTTCGCCAGCGCGCGGGTGGCGCTCTCCTTGGCGGCGGCTGGATCGAGATCCGGCAATCTTCCCGCTACGTTCTTCCCCGCGTACGGCACGGACGACCTCGCCCAGTCGCGTAACAGACCAAATCGTGGCCCACCCGCCTGATGGCGCGAGGATGCGTCATCGGCGGCGATGATGGAGTCACTATCGGAAATGCCCTTGAGGTTTTTGAAATCCGGAACCTTGCCGTCGCTCTGGAAGTAGGACGTTAGGTCGCGCTTGAGCCCGCCCTCCGCCACGTCCGCCAGGACTCCATAAGAAATGGTCGTAAAATCGAGCGCGTGCTTCCTGCTCCATTCCCTGCCGGCGTTGGTGAGCTCCATCGCACCCTGGCTGGCGAGTTTCGGGAGTTGGGCGTCGTCGAGGTTTGGCTTTCCCTCCATCATCGAAATGTCCGCGGCCTGCGACGCCATCACCCGATAGAGTCCGCCGTCCGCTGGCGATTTCCGGTCGGCGGGGATCGCGGATCGCGGGTCGGCGGTGGCGAGATTCGCGCGCCCACCGAGATCGCCCGTCCACCAAGCGAAGTGACCGGTGACGCCGGTCGCAGTTTTCCCGACGCTCACCTTCGGGGCGTCCACCACCGAAATGTTGTCCTGCTTCAGCAAGGAAACCGTGTCGGACGCGGGGGCGGCGGTTGGATCTCCCGTGCCGCTGACCAGCCACTCGATCACCTGCGTCGCGGGGTCGGTTTTTCGTTCCCAGCGGCTGTCGCGGAGGCCGCCGGTGAGGTCGTCGCGAGAGAAAATGGGGTCGCCGTTCGCCTGCGTGGTGCGCCATGCGCCGGTCCAGTGGGGTTGTTTGGCGCCGCTTTTCAGGATTTCCGCCGTCGCGGAGATCCGCTGGTCCGGCCCGAGGGTTTTCTGGAGCTGGCCGATCGCCTGCATCAGTGCGAGGCGGGCATTGGTTTTGGCGATCCGGGCGTTCATTTCCCGCGAGGATTTGCGCAACTCGATGGACGCCAGCCCCATCAACCCCACCGCCGCCACCGCCAGTAAAACCATCAGCGCGAGACAAACGATCAGCGTGAAACCTTTTTCACGCCCCCGTCCGGGAGAACAGCGCTGGCTCACTGTATGCACAATGAGTGCTCTACACGCGACTTCGGGATGCCGCCAGAAATTTTCCGGCAGATACCGATGCCCTCACCCGAGGCTTTCGATGCGGAAGACGACGGGCGCGCTGTTGATGCAGTCGAGCGCCTCGATCTCCGCCAAGGCCGTTTGGAGTTTCCCGAACGGGCAACGGTGCAGCAGGAAAACCATGTCCACGAATTCCGCGTCGGGGTTCGCCGGATTCACTGGAGAATGGGTGCCGGAAATGCCGATGCGGTGGTTCGCCAGGACCGTGGCGATTTCTGCGACGACGCCGGGGCGGTCTGTGACGTCGAAGCGCACGTAGTAAGCCGTCGAGGTTTCTCCCACCGGGAGGATTTTCCCGCTTTCGCGATAGGGCAAAAATCCACGGTGTCCGGACGCCGGTCCGAGCGAGCGGGCGGCTTCCACGAGGTCCGCGACCACCGAGGACGCGGTCGGGTCCTGGCCCGCGCCGCGACCGTAGAAAAGCGATTCTCCCGCCGCGTCGCCATGCACGGCCACGGCATTGAAAACACCATGCACGGACGCCAGGATGTTTGTCTGGGCGATGAACGAGGGCTGGACGCGCAGTTCCACCGAGCCATCGGAATGTTCGCGGATCACGGCAAGCAGCTTGACGACATAGCCAAGGGTTTTCGCGAAATGGATGTCGGTCGGCCGGACTTGCTCGATGCCGGAGACGTGGATGGACGCGGGATCGATGGGAAATCCGTAGGCGAGCGTGGCAAGCAGGATCGCCTTGTGGGCGGCGTCCCAGCCATTCACGTCGAGCGCCGGATCCGCCTCGGCGTAGCCCAGCGCCTGGGCCTCGGCGAGCGCCGCCTCGAAGGTCAGTCCGGCGTCGGTCATGCGGCCGAGAATGTAGTTCGAGGTGCCGTTGATGATCCCGGTGAACGAGTGGATCTGGTTGCCAATGAACGAGTCCTGCACGGTGCGGATGATCGGGATGCCCCCGGCGACGGCGGCCTCGAAATGGATCGGCGTGTCCATTTCCCGGGAAATGGACA
>JBEDKU010000353.1:0-3398 GCA_041172045.1 Verrucomicrobiota bacterium
GATCATGGGCACGCCGCGCCAGGCGAGACGCACGGCGACCTCGGGATCGAAGTCGAAGCGGCGGGCGTGGCGGGTGGATTCCATCACGTCGAGCAATGGCCGTGCCGGATAGAGCCGCATCCCGAAGAGCGAATCGTCCACGCCCCAGCCGAGGGTCTCCAGACCGGCCCAGAAGTTGGAGATTTTTCGCCCGTTGACCCGCAGCGCGGGGGCGGAAGAGTCGAAGATCGGTCTGCCGAAAACCGCGGCTTCGGGATGGGCGGCGGACAGCGCGAGGAAGCCGGCGATTTTGTCCGGCGGGTGCTGGCCGTCGGCATCCATCGTCAGGACGTGGGTGAATCCCGCGGCAACCGCCTCGCGCAGGCCGTGGAGGACCGCCGCGCCTTTGCCGGAATTCACGGGCAGGCGGAAGATGCGGAAAGATGGGTTCGCCGCGTCCTCCAGATGGCGGATCAGTTCGGGGGAACCGTCGGTGGAGCCGTCGATGACCACCCAGACCGGAGTTTCAAGCGCCAGGACGGCGCTCACCGTTTTCAGGAGAATGCGCCCGGTGTTGTAACTGGGGATCAGGATAAGCGGTCGCACATCGGCCATGGAGGGCCTGTTTTAGAGCACGGGGATGCGTGCGGCAATGCCCGTGTCATTGAGAGTCGATCTGGCGGCGGAGAGGATCGGCTTTCGAGAGCTCGTGCTCGTAAGCGGCGGTGAGGCGGGCGGTGAAATTCTGCGAGGATTCGCCGGGCTGCGGGATCAGCGGTTCGCCGAGCTCGAAGCGCATGTGGATGGGGAAAACCGGTCGCCGCCACAGCGGCCATCCTTTTTGCACGAAGCGGGAGTCGCTGCGGATGAAAATCGGATAGACAGGGACCTGTGAATGCATCGCGATGATGGCACAGCCGCCTTTGATCGGATTGATCCAGCGGGCGTCCGGGCGGGTGCGGGTGCCTTCCGGGAACAGCAGCAGCTGGCCGCCCTCGGTGAGGGCGCGCGAAGCGTCGCGGATCATGCGTGTCATCCCGTCATTGGCGATGTAGCCGGCCAACCGCGCGCCGCCGCCTAGCAGGGGATTCATGAGGATTTGTTTCTTCATCACACAGACGGCGGAGGGCAGCCGCGCGATGATGAACACCACGTCCCACAACGAGGTGTGGTTAGGCGCGGCGATGAACGGGCCCTGGATTTCCTTCAAGCGGTCGAGGGCGGTGAGATCCGCCTTCACGAGATCGGAAGCGCGCAGGAAGACGACGAATTTCCGGAACAACTGGTGGAGGAAAAACCGTCCGAGCCGCCCGCCGGATTGTTTCGGCAGCAGCCAGTGCAGCGGGCCGCCGACGAGTGTAAGCACGCCGCCGAAAACGCCCCAGTAGAGAAGCCCCAGCGCCATCATGCCGTAGTCCCAAGGGGCGCGCAGCCACCAGCGGAGCGTCATCGCTTCCGGCGCCGGGACGGTGAGGGTGTTGGGATCGCTGGATGCCACGGGCGGCGAGAATACGGTGGGTTTTTCAGGTGGTCGAACTGAATTTTCCCGTGCGGACCGCAGGCAAACCAGCGGATGGAACGGCAATCTGATTGATTTCGCCTGAAAATCTTCTATTTCCAAAGCGCGCTACTTTCCGCGCACGCCATGAATACCTTCAGCCTTTTGCAATTGTCTCTGGATCAGAAGATCGAGAGGCGCTCCTTTGAAGATGCTTCCGACGCCTTGGCCTCGATCGCCCGCGCCGACTGCGCCAGGCTTCACCGCCACCTCTACGGAGTCGTCGTGTCAGACCTGCCGGAGGACGAGGCGCTCGCATTCCAAGCGGAGTTGGCGCAGCGGGATTTCCCCACCATCGTGGTCCCGGACAGTGACCTGCCCTTGCTCCAGGACAGCTTCCAGGTCCAGCAGATCGAGGTGCGGGAGGAGAACCTGGTGCTCACCGACTCAATGGGGCACCAGCGGATCAGACCCGTGGCCGAACTGGTCTTCCTAGCAGCCGGCGTCGTGAGCCGGCTGCATTTCAAGTCCGAGTGGAACCAACATCTGGATTCCGGAATCGAAAGCTACGGTGCGGCGCGGCTGGTCACCGAGCACGAACTCTACGAGGAATCTGAAATGGAATTCCGGCTCGATTTCTTTTTCAGCACCAGTCCGGAACGGCAGCACGCCTCCGCCTGCTCGGAATCGATCATTATCTATCAAGAAGCTCCGTTGATGCTCCGGGACATGGACGGCCTGCGCTGGCTGACCGCCGCCATGGCGGAGCTGCTGCCGCCCGAGCGCTTGAGTTCGTTCTTTCTCAATCCCGGCACCCACTCGCACTACCCGACCTTGCGCAGCTATCAGAATGAAATCCGCTGGTACTTCCACGGACTTGGGCTACCGGCGTGACGCCAGCGCGTGGCTCGGGCTGCGGAGAGTTGCGGATTTTTGGAAATTCTTGAATTTTCACGTCGGCAACCGCGTCAGGATGACTGACAATAGCAACAATATCGTTATGAAATTCAGCATCACCACACTCACCGTCGCCGCCGCTGTATTCGCACTGTTCGGCACCACCCCGGAAGCCACGAGCGCCGATCTGGCCTTGAAAGGATACGGGACTTACGATCTGGGCACTTCGGAAAGCTATTTCCCCAGCGGCACCCGTCAGGGCGGCCGCTATCGCAATCTCGGGGCCGATTATTACCGCAGCGCGGAAATCGAGGTCGATGCGGTGCGGAATTATTCGAGGTCCCGCTCGGGCAACATGAGTTTCGAGCTGTGGGTCATGCCCTATTACGGGGCGGACAGCGGTTTGGTGATCATGACCAACGCGCTGAGGCCGCTCAGCGGCCGCCGCTCCTACAACGGCGTGTATGCGGCCGGTTCCGCGCTTTCTTTGGATGAACCCGGCTTTGCGGAGATAAGCCTTTGGGAATTCACCCGCAGGGGCTGGGTGTTCCGTGACGCGTTGAGCTTCACTGACGAGGACTGGTTCTGATCGGGATGAAGCCGTTGACCCAACTTGGCTGCGCGCTCGCCATCGCCTTCATCAGCGGTGGCGGCGGGTATTGGATCGGAAAAAGTCGCTCGCCCGGCGCGTCGAGACCGGTGGACGGCGTGGTGGCTTCAGACGCGCGCCCCGCGCGGAATGTAGTGGTTTCGCTGGATATACCGGATCTCCGCCGCCGGCTGGATGCTGAGAAAAATCCGCTCGCGCGGTTCCAACTCGCGCTGCCTCACCTTGAGGCATGGGTCGCGAAAGATCCGACAGGCGCGCTCGACTGGATCGCCGGGCAGACGGCCAGCCGCCGCCGGGACGAACTGGTCCGGCTCGCCTTGAAGCAATACTCGGAGACCAACGCCAAGGGCGCTGCCGAATGGGCGCTGCGGAATCTGAGCGGAGGAAATCTGAACAACAGTCTCATCGCCATCG
>JBEDKU010000354.1:0-3391 GCA_041172045.1 Verrucomicrobiota bacterium
GCCGCGAAAGTGACGGTGCCGCTGCCTGCGGTATAGTCGCTGCCTGCGGTAGCGGTGCCGTTGGCGGTCGTCCAGTTCACCGTGACCGTGCTTGCGGCGGCTTGTGACAGACTGACATTGAAGGAAATCGTCTGTGCGGTCGGTCCACTGGTTCCCGTGCCGAGCATCGGCCCGAGGCTGGAGGCTAGGTAGGAGAGCCTCGTCTCATTGACGGTGGTCCAGTCGTCGTTGAGCAGTCCGCCGGTATCGCCGCTGTTGGGATTGAAACACCAGTAAGTGAAACTCATGCCCTTTTTGCCGGCGGTGAGATCGTTGGTGCCGCTCAGATCGAAGTCGCCGTCGATGTAATCGGTGAGCTTGTCCATCCACTGCTGGTCCACGGTGGTCGCCAGCCTGCTGCCGAACTCTCCCAGCAAAAGCGGCGCGGTGTTATTGTGATAGAGGTATCCGAAATGCGTGTTCCAGACGGTATCGAGATTGTTCGGGTAGTCCGGAGCGCTGAACCATGTCTGGCTGAAGACACTGGCGGTGTAATCATGCATGGAATAGACGAGTTTGTTCGGCGTGTTCAGCACCACCGGGAAGCTGGCCGCCCCCATCAGGTTGCCGCCCCACCAGTAGCTGTCCCCGGCGAATTTCTCGACACCTTCGACAATGATCAGCCAGTTCGGATTGGCGGCGTGGATGGCGTTTCCACAACGCTCGGCGGCTTTGTTCCAATCCGTGGCGGGCGAACTGTTGCCCCAGGTGGCGGTTTTTTTCGGTTCGTTGAACAGGTCCGCGCCGATGACGGTGGAGTTGTTGGCATAGCGGTTTGCCAGCATCACCCAATCGTCAATCCAACGTTGTTCAGTAAAATAGGCATCGCCCGGAATGAACCAGACATCCTCATTCATGTAGCCGTCGGCATTGGCCGAGTGGCGGTCGAGGAACACGCGCAGACCGATCTGGCCGCAGTATGCGACAATTTTGTCGAGGCATTGGATCGGCGTGAGGCCCTGCAAGTCCGGGTTCTGCTGGAAGTTGATGCTGTTGGTGGCTGCTCCGGCTTGCAGCATGGCGTTGGAATAAGGAATGCGCAGGGTGTTGAACCCGAGCTGTTTGATCTGATCGAGTGCCTGCTGATAGTTCCGCGTCCAAAGCCCGTGAAGAACGCGGTTGCTGGTCTCGAAGCCAAACCAGTTGATACCGGTGATGCGCACCGGGTTTCCTGCGGAATCAACGATCTGGTTTCCGTTGGTGGAGAAATAGCTGTTGGTTCCTCCGGCCGTGGGCGGCTGGAGGGTGACCGAGGCATCGCTGATCGCCAAGGCCGGCAGCACCGCCACAGTGATCGAGAAGGCTTTCGTCGCCGTGGCGCTTGCGGCATCCGTGACCTGCACGGTGAAATTCGAGGTGCCGTTCCCGGACGGCGTGCCACTGAGCACTCCCGCCCCGGAGAGTGACAATCCGGCGGGCGGATCTCCTGATAGAACAGACCAGGTGTAAGGCGTCGTTCCGCCACTCGCGGCGAGTGTTTGCGAATAGGCAATGCCCGCACCCGCGGCGGGAAGAGATGTGCTGGTGACGGCAAGAACGGTCCCCCCGCCTACCGAAGTGCCATTGAAAGTGATGTTGCTCGGCTCGATCCCGGCGGTCGTGAGATTCGCGACGAAGCCGACGACGACCGTGCCACCCACCGGGATATTCGCGTTGTAAGCCGCATGGATCACCACGTAATGCTGGCCGACGTGACTTTGAACCACGCCATCCCAGAGGTTGCTGATGTCACCCGCCCAGTCGAATTCCAAAGTCCACCCGTTGATCGCCGCGGTCCCGTTGTTAGTCACGGTGAGGGCCGCCTGCCCCCCGCCCGACCACTGGTTGGTCCATGCAAAAACCACGTTGGCGGCACTTGCCGGCGGAACGGTCGTTCCCTGGATGGTGCCGGTTCCCACCGCGTCGCCAAGATTGGCTCCCGAGGCGGCGCTCAATCCAACGTTGAAAGACTTCGATACTCCCTGCGCCAGAGTCCCACTGTTGACCGTGACGGTAATGGGTTTCGATGTTTCGCCGGGCGCGAACGTGAGAACACCTGAGGCCGCCGTGTATTCAACTCCGGCCAGCGCGTTGCCGTCGGACGTGGCGTAGTTCACCGTCACCGCAGCGGTGGCAACCGCAGAAAGTGAAACCGTGAAGGTGGCCGTCACGGTTCCGGACGACGGTTGGTTGAGCGAAGCGTCGCTGATCGCAAGGGTGGGCAGACCCGGATCGACAGGCAGGTTCAGCGCCGTCATGGCGGCCGCGTGCTGGGCGAGTACAGTGGCGGTGGTTCCCGGGTATTTCACATCAAATCCATCGTAGTCCGGGTAGGGCGAGGCGTCGTCCTGCACTCCGGTCAGAATCCAAAAGAGCGACGCAGCGCCACCGCCGTCGGAGACCGCGGAGGTCCAGTCTTGATAGACGATGTCTCGCGCCGGTTTCGCCTGATAGCCGAACTCCTCCAGCACCACCGGTTTTCCGATGGCCGCTCCGTCGACGAGGTGCTCCTTGATCCAATCCGTCCCCCACTGGGTGGTTTTGCTCCAATGATCGGGATAAAGGTGGACCGTTCCGAAATCGATATTCGCCAGCGCCGTCAACCTCACCCAGTCCACGCCTTCGGAGCCGTTGCGGGTCCAGTCGCTCTGGCCGCTTTTTTTGGTGAACCCCTCATCACCGACACAGACGAGATGGTTCAGGTCGAGGCTCTTGATATAAGCGCTCATTTCACCAGCCCACGCGACGAGCTTGTCGCCGGTGGCGTCCGTCGAGCATCTCGGCTCATTGGCGAGTTCCCAGGCGAAGACCGCCGGCTCGTTTTTATAGGCGACGCCGGTGTAGGTGTTCACCCGGTTCAGCAAATGGGAAACATAATTCTTGTAGGCCGTCTTGATGGCGGTGCGGATGTAGAAATCATCGTGTGCACCGCCGCCGGTCTGCGCCACATACCAGTTCATGCCGCCGAATTCATCCCAGTTGTTGACGAATGGGATCAGGAGCCGAAGCCCGAGTTGCTTCGCCTTCCAGACCGTGTAGTCGAGCCGCTCGAAACCCGATTCGTCATAGACGCCGATGCTTGGCTGCATGACCTTTCCGTCCTTCGCCTGACCGTTGATGAATCCCCAGGCGCGGACGACTTTGAGCCCCATGGACGAGGCGTCCAGCAAGACATCGTCGATCATCGTGTTCGACTTGTAGGCCAGGTAGTAATTGTTGGTTCCCGCAAAGTGAAACGGATGGCCGCCGTCGGCGAACGAGTCGCCCGAGACCGTCACGAAGGAAGCTCCGGCGCATCCCATGGCACAACCCACCGCGGTCGCGGCAATCTTCATCCATTTTGCAAACATTCTGGTCCTCATGGTCTATCAAT
>JBEDKU010000355.1:0-2968 GCA_041172045.1 Verrucomicrobiota bacterium
CTCTCAGCGGCACCGGCGCGGTGAACAGCAGCAGCGGCATCTCCGTCAACGGCAGCGGTGCCAAACTCCTCCAAACCAGCAGCGTGGCGGTCTCGTCCGCGGTAGCCCTCACCCAAGGCACCCTCACCGGCAGCGGCACGGTCGATACCGTCAATGCGGCGAACTCGGTCAATGCGATCATTTCCAACAACAACGGCGCGGCGGGCGCGGCACTGACCATTGGCAACCTGACGCTGGCCGGCGCGGCCAATATCAACCTGTTCAGCAACAGCACCGCTGCGAACCTCATCGTGACCAGCGCCCTCACGACTGCAGCCACGCCAGCCAGCATCACGGCCAACAGTGTCGGTGGCTGGACCAACGGTTCCACTTACACCCTGCTGACTTATGGCTCGCTCGCGGGCAGCGGCAACAATTTCACCCGCGTGGTCAACAACCTTGTCACCCGCCAGGTAGCCGTCTGGGGTGACACCGGCAGCGCCATCACCTTGGCCGTCGCAGGTGACACTCCGGTCTGGTCCGGGGCCAACGGCGGCACGTGGCAGACCGCTGTCACCGACAGCGCCACCAGCGGGACGCCGAGCTGGGCGCTCAAGTCAGGCCTTACTGCCTCCGACTTCTGGGCCGCAGATGCTGCGGAGTTCAACGACACCGTGGACCTCGGCGCAGGTCCGGTCGCACCCACGACGACCACGGTGAACATCGCGGGCGCCAATGTCAGCCCGACCACGACGACCTTTAACAATTCGGCGGTCAATTACACCGTCGACAGCAGCGGAGGCTTCGGCATCGCCGCTGGCAGCCTGACCAAGAACGGCTCGGGAACTCTCACCATCAACACCGCCAATGCCTACACCGGCGCGACGACCGTGAACGCGGGGACACTGGCTCTAGCAGGTTCCCTCACCGGCGGCACGGCCATCACGGTCAGCGGCACTGGCGTTCTTTCGCAAAGTGCTGCGGGCGTCATCAGTGGCGCAGCGAGCGTGACCCACAGCAGCAGCGGGACCAGCACCCTTGCCGGCAACAACACCTACACCGGCGCGACGACCGTCAGCGGCGGCACTCTGAAACTCACCGGGACCGGCAAGTTGGGCACCAGCAGCATCTATGCCGGAGCGATCTCCATCGCGAGCACAGCGGTTTTCGAAAACGCGGGTAGCACAGGCCAGAACCTGACCGGCGCCATCACCGGCGCAGGCACCTTGGTGAACAGCGGCAGCGGGTCGTTGATCCTGACGAATGCCTCCAACTCATTCGCCGCATTGAACATCAGCAGCGGCCGGACATTCATCAACACCAATGCTGCAGCCTTGCCCTCTGCCTCGACGGTGGCGCTCTCCGGCGGTATCTTGGTTTTGAATGCTGCCGCGACTTATAACCAGGCGATCACGATGTCCAGCGGCGCTGGCATCGCCGCGCGGGCTGCGACGATTTTGACCGGCGTCACCCTGCCAGGCAGCGGTAGCATCACTCTCAACAACGATGACTCGACTACCTCCACCCTGAGTATCAGCAACACCAAGGCACTCACCGGCGCCTTGACCGTGGAGGTCGGAGGGAACCGAGTGACGACCAACCCGATCGGCGTCGTCACCCTCTCCGGAATCCTCAGCGGCAGCGGCGGCAGCCTGGTCAAAACCGGCGCCGGTCAGCTGGTTCTCAGAGGCGCGAACACCTTCGATGGTGGAGTCACCATCAAGAACGGCACGCTGGAAAGCGCGGCCACCCAAACCACACTGGGCTCCGGCACGGTCACCATGGGCGGCACCGGTTCGACGGGGGCCACCTATCTCACCGGGCAGAACAACTCGAATGCATTCGTCATCAATGCTCCTGACAGTGGCTCGGTCGTGATTGGCACGAACGGTGGCGGCAACGGCTTCACGATGTCGGGTGCAATCAGCTTGAATGGAAATGTGACGCTTCAAACGTTCAATAACGCCATCACCGCAGTGACCAAGGCCGCCAGTGCCTTCTCCGGCGGCATCACCGGCACCGGCAATGTGCTTCTCAACAACTTCGGTCTCGACGACAATACCATCACCATCACCAGCGGTGCCGTCAACCACACGGGCAGCCTCACCCTGCAAGGCACCGCCACCGGCGATACCACCATCGGTGCGAACATCGGTTCGAATGTGACCGGCGTGACGCAGAACAGCGCCACATCCCGCCTGATTCTCTCGGGTGCCAACACCTACACGGGGGCCACCACGATCAACGCCGGCACGCTGCAGATCGGAGCGGCTGGCACGACTGGCAGGCTCTCCACCAGCAGCGCGATTACAAACAACGGCGCCCTCGTCTTCAACCGCAGCAACGCAATCAATCAGGGCACGGAATTCGCCAGTGTCATCGCAGGCACAGGCAGTGTGACCCAATCTGGCGCCGGCAAGCTCACCCTCAGCGGCGCCAACACCTACACGGGAGCCACCAGCGTCAACGCCGGCACCCTTGCGGTGAACGGCTCGCTGGCCAACACTTCCACCACGGTCAGCAGCGGCGGCACCCTTCAGGGCAGCGGCAGCATTGGTGGCTCGGTCACCGTGCAAGGCGGCGGAATAATCGCCGCTGGCAACAGCATCGAAAGCCTGACGACCGGGGCCTTGACCCTGCAAGCCGCATCGACTTTTGCCTTTGAAAGCAATAATGATGCCGCTGCCGGCGTGGCGGGCGACCTCACTGCGGTCACTGGCAACCTGACCCTCGACTTGGACAATGCGGCGCTCCTGACACTGAGCGAACTCGGATCCGGGTCGTGGAACCTCGGGGACAAACTCACCCTGATCAGCTACTCCGGCGCATGGAACGGCGGTCTCTTCAACTACGGCAGTGCCCTCGCGGATGATTCCACGATCAACTTCAGCGGCATGGACTGGTCGTTCAACTACAACGACACCGCAGCGGGTATGAACTACACCGGCGACCTGACGGGCAGCAGTTTTGTGACCATGACGGCCATCCC
>JBEDKU010000356.1:0-3439 GCA_041172045.1 Verrucomicrobiota bacterium
TTTCGTAAGGGTATTCATGGGATTTCTTCGATATTCCAACCTTGGAGGTGGTAGTGGTAAACACGGGGTTGGGTAAGTGAAGTAAAATCTTGGTTCGTGGAAACAAGCTGGTTTTTTCCAAAGACGAGCGAGGCGGCGACGAGTTCCGGCGTCAGGTAGCGGGTGGGAATTGCGAGTTCTTTCAGGCTGGCGAGCGCCTCACGAGTTTGCGCGGCGGATTGCCCGGATTTTGCGATCCACCAGCCCCATTCGCCGAATGACGGGACGTTTTCGTGATAGGGAACAACGTCGAATCCGGCGGCTTTCAAGGTGCGGCCGATGCAGAGATACGCCTCACGCGCTTGGAAGCTGGAGCCGGATTGCTGGATGATGACGGTGCCCGGATTGATTACGTTTTCCAGGTGGTCGTAAAACGGGCGGCCGTAGAGTTTGGCGAGATCCGGCGAGTTCGGGTCGGGGAAATCCATGATCACCACGTCGAAGCGCCCGGTGACGGATTTGACGAATTCCGCGGCGTCGAGGTTGATGACGTGGAGCTTGACTGTCTCGTGGAGGGGGCTGGCAAATTTTTCGTATTGGCTGGGCTGGGAGTTCTGATAGGCCTCACCGGCGCTCACTCCGGCGGCGGCTTTTTTGACCACCCGCGGGTCGTTCATGCTGCCGCCGTTCAGACGGATGAGGTTCGGGTCGGTGGTGGCGAGGCCGGTCATCATCTGGTCCAGATCGACCAGCGTGACCGCGCGGACTTCGGGGTATTTCAGCACCTCGCGCAGGGCAAGTCCGTCGCCGCCGCCGAGGATGAGGATCTTCTCGCGGCGGTCGGCGAGATGCATCGCCGGGTGGACCAGGTTTTCATGATAGATGTGCTCATCCGCCTCGTTGAACTGGAGGTGGCCGTTGATATAACAGCGCACGTTGCCAATGCGGTTCTTGGTGAGGACGATGTGTTGGAACGGCGAGGTGATGGACGTGACGACGGGATCGCGGTAGAGGAATTGCTCGGCTTTCACAGTGAGACTCCTGCCGACGATCAGGCCTACTGTGACCAGCGCCAGTCCAACGAGAATTTCTAGAAGCCGGGTGCGCGGACGGGCGAGGCGATTTCGATAGAGAAACCAGCACAGGATCGCGGACGCCATCGTCGCCAGTCCGACGACGAAGCTGATGCGGTCGATGCTCAGATAGCGCACCAGCAGGAAGGTCCACAGCAGTGCGCCGACCAACGCGCCGATGTAATCCATTTTGAGTACCTGCGCGAGGTTGATGCGCATGTCCGGCGCGTCCTCCTCGTTGATGCGCATCATCAGCGGGATTTCGTAGCCGATGAGCATGCCGACGCCGAACGCCAGCGAGTATTGGATGACAATGTAAAGCTGGGGCAGCAGCGCGAAGCCGTGAATCATGATCAAGGGCCCGAAGCCGCCGAGCACGGCGAGCATCACCTGGGTGGTGATCAAGCGGTCCGCCAGCACGTTCGCCGGCGTGTGTTTCTGCACATCCGCGCCGAGGCCCATCGCGAAGAGCATCGTAGCGATCATCGTCGCCCACTGCTGCACCGAGTTTCCGAGCAGGTCGGAGGCGATCTTGCTGAGCGTGTATTCGTAGGCGAGTCCGCAACCGCCGAGCAGGAACATCAGCAGGCCGAGCGCCCAGCGCTCGCGGCGGAGGGTGGGGGTGATGGCGGATTCTCGGTTCACCGGGGCAAGCTAGCCACCCCGTCCGGGATATCAACCCCTTGATTCAAGTCAGCCCAGAGGCGGCTTGCCCGGCGCGTAAGCGGTGGGCGGATTGACGATGATGCGGGCTTCGGGATTGTTGACGATGTAGGAATAGGCCCAGCCTAGCAGGACGGAGAGTTTGCTTTTGAAACCGACGAGGAAGGTAATGTGGATGAAGAGCCACGCGAGCCAGGCGATGAATCCCTGGAGGCGGAAGCTGCCGGCTTTCACGACGGCGTAGTTCTTTCCGATGATGGCCATCATGCCCTTGTCGAAGTAGTCGAACGACGGGCGAACGGGGGCGTTTTCAAGGTCGCCCTTGAGCACTTTGGCGACGTGGGCACCCATTTGGACGGCGGCGGGGGCGACTCCGGGGACCATTTGCCCGTCGCAGTCCTTCATGCTGACGAGATCGCCGGCGAGGAAGATGTGGGGGTGGCCCGGGACGGATAGATCCGGATTCGGCGTGACGCGTCCGCCGCGGTCGGTGGGCACGCCGAGCGTGGCGGTGAGCGGATTGGCGGCGATGCCGGCCGCCCAGATGATGGCGGCGGCTTCGAGCTGGCTGCCGTCTTTGAAGTCGAGTGCGCCTTCCCGGACGTTGGTGACGCGGGTGTTGTTGCGGACCTCGACGCCGAGTTTTTCCAGACGCTTGCGGGCGTATGCGCATTGATCGGGATCGTAAGCTTCCAGCACGTTTTCGGAGCCCTCGATGAGGATGATGCGCAGCTTGCTGGTGTCGATGCGGCGGAAATTGGATTTCAACGACCGATGCACGAGATCGGCGAAGGCACCTGCCAGCTCGACTCCGGTCGGTCCGCCGCCGACGATGGCGACGGTCATCAGGCGCTTGCGTTCGGCCTCGTCGGTGGTGAGTTCGGCGAGTTCGAGATTGGATAGAACGGTGCGGCGGATGTTCTGGGCGTCGGCCAGGGACTTGAGTCCGAGACTGTGCGCCGCCCACGCGTCGTTGCCGAAATAGCCGGTGCGGGCACCTGCGGCGAGCAGGAGGTAGTCGAAGGAGTAGGTCGTGCCGGAAATGCCGGTGGCGGTTTTCCCGGTGGCGTCGATGGCGGAAATTTCGTCCATCAGGACGGTGACGTTCCTGGCCTTCGCGAGGATCTGGCGGATGGAGCGGGCGATGTCCGGTCCGGCGAGCGAGGCGGTGGCGACTTGATAGAGCAGCGGTTGGAAAAGATGGTGGTTGGTGCGGTCGACAAGCGTGATTTCGAAGCGGTCGTCGTTGGCGAGGCGGCTGGCGCACTCGAGGCCGGCGAATCCGCCGCCGATGATGAGGAGTTTGCGGGGCTGGGAAGGCATGGGATCAAGGTTGACTGGCGGCTTGGAACTAGCCGCAGCGTCTGGCTGCACCCTCCTCCGGGAATGCGATGAACTCCAGAAGTTTGTGAAATTCCCCGGGTCAGGCTGGGTGGCAAAAAATGAGCTTCCATCGCACGCCGGAAGCTGGGCCTGGCAGCTGTGGCACCATAGAATCGCAATCCTGTCTGTCTGGTAGGGTTAAACCCCATGGCGAGCGGATCATCCGTCCTCCAGTGTGCGATCCGGTGATCGACCAATCGATCCCGGACCATCCCATGATCGCGTTTGTTTTGATTCCCCTATTCGTTGCCAGATCCGGTCCGCGGTTTCGCGTTCGCGTGCAGCCTGTGGAACCGGCTTCCAAGTGATTGGAGTTGAGAAATACCCATCTTGTCCGGGAC
>JBEDKU010000357.1:0-3571 GCA_041172045.1 Verrucomicrobiota bacterium
GGCTTCGAGGCCGCCTTTCATTTGATCGAAAGCAAGGTGGCCGGTAATACCCCACAGCATGAGGATTCCGACCATGAAGCCGAAGTCGCCGATGCGGTTGCAGAGGAACGCCTTCTTCGCGGCGTCCGCGGCGGAGTCCTTCTGATACCAGTGGCCGATGAGCAGATAGGAGCTGAGTCCGACCAACTCCCAGAAGATGAATGTCATGATGAAGTTGTCCGCCAGCACGATGCCGGTCATCGAAAACATGAAAAGTGATAGGCCGGTGAAGTAGCGGGCCTTGGCGGCGTCGTCCTTCATGTAGGCGAGCGAGAAAACGTGCACCAGCAGGCCGACGCCGGTGACAACGATCATCATGCCGGTGGAAAGCTGGTCGAGCTTGATGCCGATGTTGATGGAGAAATCGCCGAGCGTCGCCCAGGCGAAATGAGAGGTTTCATTTTTCCCCAACAGCAGCACGGCGATGACGAAGGTCGCCAGCGCGGAGGCCACCGAGACGATCGGGGCGAGCCCGGTTTTTTTCAGGGCGAGTTGGTTCGCCGCCGCGACGACGAGCGGGAGAAAGAGGAGGATCCAGGGTAGGGTCATAAGAATGGGAAAGTGATCAGAAGTAGGAGATTACCGGATTTTCAGTGTTCAAAATTCTCTTCCTTCGATGTTCGACGTTGGGCGTTCAATGTTCGATGTTCCTCAGCCTTTCAGCGAAGTCAGCTCATCCGTGTGGATGGTTTGGCGGGCGCGGTAGAGGGCGACGATGATCGCGAGGCCGACGGCGACTTCCGCCGCGGCGACGGTGATGACGAAGAAGACGAGCATCTGGCCGTTGTAGTCGGGGAGTCCGTTAGGTGAGACGTGGAAGCGGGAAAAAGCGACCAGCGTGAGGTTCGCCGCGCTGAGCATCAGCTCGAGGCACATGAAGACGATGATGATGTTCCGGCGCAGCACCACGCCCGCGAGGCCGATGGCGAAGAGGAGTCCGGAGACGAGCAGGTAGTCGTTGAGAGTGGCCATGAGAAGTGGTGGTTAGTCCGCCTGGCGCTTGGAGAGGACGACGACGCCGACGGTGGCGACGAGGAGGAGCACGCCGAGGATCTGGAGCGGGAGATTGTAGTCGTTGAAAAGCGTGTGGCCGATGAGGTGGACGTCGGGCAGCTTTCCTTGGGTGAGCGTGGTGGCGATCTTGCTGGCAGCGGGGAATCCGCTGGCGGCTGCGGCGAGCGTCTCCTTGTCGAGGTTTGGCGCGATCACGTTCGGCGTGCGGGAGAGGATGCCGATGAGCTGCACGGCGAATGCGGCGACCAGACCGATGCCGGCCGCGATGGGGAGCAGGGGCTTGGCGGCTTTTTCCTCATCCTTGAGGTCGAGCAGCATGATGATGAACAGGAACAACACCATCACCGCGCCGGTGTAGACGAGGATCTGGATGACCCCGACGAAGAACGCGCTGAGGCCGATGAACAGGCCGGCGAGGCCGACGAAGCAGGTGACCACCGAGAGAGCGCTGGAAACTGGATTGCGGAAAGCGATCACGGAAACTCCGCCGATGAGCATGACGGTGGAGAACAGCCAGAAAAGGTAGGAAGGCATGGGAAGAAGTGTGAAGTGATCAGTTAGCAGTGACCGGTGGGAGAAGGTTACTTGAGCTCATTCCACTTGTTGACCAGGCCGACGCGGGTGCCGCCGATTTCGTAGAGCTTCTCTTTGTCGTGGACCATGTCGGCGCGCTTGAGGCCGGTGATGAGGTAGTCCTTGCGCAGATAGATCGCCTGCTCCGGGCAGACCTCCTCGCACATGCCGCAGTAGATGCAGCGGATCATGTCGATGTCGAATTCGAGCGGGCGCTTTTCCACCTTGGCCCATGGATCGTCGGAGGGGATCTCGCTAGGGACGATTTTGATGGCCTTGGGCGGGCAGATGAATTCGCAGAGCTGGCAGGAAACGCAGCGTTCGCGGCCTTGCTCGTCGGTGACGAGGGTGGGGGCGCCGCGGTAGTATTCCGGCAGATGCTCGTCCCAGCGTTGCTCGGGGAACTGCATGGTCACGCCGAGGCCGGAGGAGGCGAGTTCGTCGGCTCCGACGGATTTGCCACGCAGCGTTTTCACCGCGTGGGTCATGGTGAGGAAGAACCCCTTGATGAGGGCTCCGAAATAGATTTTCTCGCCGAAATTGAGTTTCGGGCGCTGGAGTTTGACGACGGCCATGAGATGAAGGTGTGCGAAGTTGTGGATCAGGCACGGAGAACTTTCGGCGTCTCCTCGGAAACCTTGGCGACCCAGATCACCGCGGCGGTGACAATGACGAGCAGGACGGCCCCGACGCCGATGATGGTGCCCTTGAGCTGCGGCGCGGCGACGATGAGTGCGGCGAGGAAGACGTTGATGAGCGCGGCTTCGAAGAATACGACCCAGCCGAGTTTCATGAGCTGGTCATAACGGAACCGCGGCACGGTCCAACGGACGAGGATGAAGAACAGGATGAAACCGATCAGCTTGGTCATGAAGCAGCCAAGGTGGATGAGTCCGCCGAAGTAGAAGTCGCCGATGTGAAGCTTGGCGACCATGGCGTCGAGGCCGAAACCGATGGACCAGCCGCCGAGGAAGAGCGTGATGATGAGCGCGGAGCCGATGACCATGGCGGCGTATTCGCCCATGAAGAACATCGCGAATTTCATCGAGGAATATTCGGTATGATAGCCGCCGACGAGCTCGGTTTCGCACTCGGGAAGGTCGAAGGGCATGCGGTTGGTTTCCGCGAAGATGGAGATGGTGAAGATGAGGAAAGCGATGGCGGCGGGGAACCAGAAGAGCAGCTTGCTGATGAACGTGTGGTCCGCGTCGTGGCCCCAGAGCGGGAGCAGCAGCCAACCGTGGTCGGCTTGCTGTTGGACGATGGTGCTGAGATTGAGATCACCGTAGTACATCAGCACGGGGATGATGGAGAGGCCGAGGGCGATTTCATACGAAATCATCTGGGCGGTGGAGCGGACGCCGCCGATGAAAGGGAACTTCGAGTTGGAAGACCAGCCGGCGAGGGTGATGCCGTAAACGGATAGGGAAGCGACGGAGAAAACAAACAACGGCCCGATGTCGAGATCCGCGATGACGAGCTTTTCGGTGTGGCCGAAGATGCTGATGGGCGAGCCGAAGGGGACGACGCAAACGGTGATGAGCGCGGGAACGACGGTCAGCGCCGGTGCCATCCAGTAGAACGCCTTGCGAACGTGGGCGGGAGTGAAATCTTCCTTGAGGAAAAGTTTCAAACCGTCGGCGATCGGCTGGATCAGTCCGAAAAAGTGGAAGTCCTTTTTGAAGCCGAACAAGGTCAGCGGAATTCCCACCCGGTTAGGACCGACGCGGTCCTGAATGACGGCGGAGAACCTGCGCTCGAAGTAAACGGAAACGGGCACCAGCGGCAAGACCACCATGAAGGTGAGTACGACGATCTTCGTGACGATGATGGCGATTTGAAAAAGAAGTTCCGGCATGGGGTCGGTGAATTGAAAGTTGGTGAATCAGCCGTTGATCAATCCCGCCGCCTTGCGGGCGCGCTCGTTGGCGAGAAGGGGAATCTG
>JBEDKU010000358.1:0-16876 GCA_041172045.1 Verrucomicrobiota bacterium
CCCGGACGGCATGTATCCGGAGGGTCCGGGCTACTGGCACTACGGCACCGATTACCACGTGATGCTGCTCGCCGCCTGCCAGCCGCTGAACCGTCCTTTCGCGGAAAATCCCCTGCTGAACAAGGCGGGCGGCTCGATCATGCACCTCACCAGCCCGACCCGTTATGCCTTCAATTTCGCCGATGGTGGCTCGGGATTGGAAAAACCGTCGCCCGCCCAATGCTGGTTGGCGGCGCATTTCAAGGACGCCGTGCAGGCCCGCCACGTCCGGCAGTTGTTCACCCGCTCCATGGCCGAGGACAAACGCCTGGATTGCTCACCGCTTTCCCTGCTCTGGCTGCCGGAAGCTCCGCCAGCGGATCGAGCAATGCCGACCGCCGCGGTTTACCAAGGCGAGCAAGCCGTCGCCACCTTCCGCACCGGATGGAGTCCTAAGGATGCGTTTCTCGCAATCAAGGGCGGCACGCCCGCCGCCAGCCACGGCCACATGGACGTGGGTTCTTTCGTCTATGATGCGCACGGCGTCCGTTGGATGTACGATCTCGGAAAAGAGGACTACAACCTGCCCGGCTACTTCGGCAGCAAGCGGTGGACCTTTTTCCGGCTCCAGAACCGCTCTCACAACACGCTGGAAATCAACGGACAGCTTCAAAACGCTAAATCAAAGCCCTGCCCGCTCGTCTCCCAGACTCTTACCGGGAATCCCCTTACCGCCGCATTCGACCTCACCGACGCTTATTCAAATGCCGCCGCCAAGGTCATCCGCCGCGTCCGCTTCGATTCCCAAAACGGCACCTCTCGGATCGAGGATGAGATCACCCAGCCCGCTGGAACCGTCGTCTGGCGCGCTTTCACCGACGCCCAGGCCGAGGTGAAAGGCGACCTGGTGATCCTCAAGAAAAACGGCAGCCAGATCACCTTGCGGAGGATCAGCACGGCAGGCACTTGGACCATCACCGACGCCAAACCACCCACCGCCGTGGAAGAACAGAACAAGGGATTCCGCGCCCTGGTGCTGACGATTCCGAAAGCCGACCAGATTTCGTCTGTCGTGGAAATCCGCCCGTAAGTCACTTCGCGGTGAACTTCCGACCGCGCCCGGTTTCCCACGCACTCCGGACACTGGCATACAACGAAGATAGCTCCGCTTCGGACAGGATCCGGTATTCGATGGATTTCGCGTGGCTGGTGTCCGGATATTTTTTCATCACCATGTTCTGCACATCGGCACCGGTGCGCTGGGCGGCCTTTTCCACCAGTTCGCGCCCGCGCTTCGCCACATCGGAAACCGTATTTCCCGGGGTCTCGTCCGTGATGGGACTGATGAAATAAAACCGCGTCAACGCCTGACCCACCGTATCCACCGTCACTTCGTCGATGATCAGCGCTCCATCCAGCACATACTTGTGGCGGCTGACGGAGGCGATCCGGTCGAGGGCGACCATGAAGTGCCCGCCGCCGAGCGTCGCCTGCCAGAACCGGCTCGGTCCGGCGGATTCCCCGGCTTTTTCAGTGGTGTCCGTGGCATCCTGAGCTCCGACCTGGACCGAGCAGACGAACAAACCGGCCAGCAATAACAAAAAAGGTTTTTTGAACATGAGGAAACCGTGGCAGGCCCGTTCCGGTTTGACCAGCCCCCAGCAAGCGCCGCGGATGAAATTCCGACACCGCGGCATTCGAGGTTCCAAACTCGGAATTCCCCTTGTCGGACCATCGTTTCTTTCGTCGTATTTCATCGTTTGACCAGAAAAGCGCTCATCATCGCCTGTTGGATCGCCGTGATCGGAGCCGGGGCATTCCTGCGCTTCGATCAACTTTCCAAGCGTCCGTTCCATGCCGATGAGGCCACCGGGGCGCGCCTCGCGTCCGCACGCATGGAATCCGGCGACTACCGCTTCGACCCGCTCCACTACCACGGCCCCACGCTCAGTGCCTTCACCGTCCCGCTCTGCAGGCTGGCTGGCGAAAACCGCTGGCAGGAGATGACCAAAACCACGCCACGCCTTCTCACCGCCGCCGCCGGCACCCTTCTGCTTCTCGTTCCTCTGCTCTGGCGCAGGCGCTTCGGCGACGGCCCGATGCTGCTCGCCGCCGCGCTGCTCGCGACCTCGCCGCTGCTCGTTTACTACAGCCGGATGTATATCCACGAATCGCTGCTCGTGCTCTTCGGCCTGCTCGCCCTGCGTTCGCTAACAAGCGCGCCGCGCTTCGGGCTACCGGGTCTATGGATCGGCCTGATGTTCGCCACCAAGGAAAGCTTCGCAATCAGCATCATCGCCTGGTCGGGCGCGGCAGTCATGATCGCCCTGGAAAACCGCAGGCAGCTGGACCGCGCGTGGTGGATTTCCGCTTGGAAGGAATATCGCATTCCCATCGCCACCTCGCTGCTCACCGCCGCCGCGGTCGCGGGATTTTTCTACACCGACGCCTTCCGTCAGCCGCGCGGTGCCATCGACGCGGTGCGCACGTTCTTCGTTTATGAAACCGTCGCCGGACACGACAAATCCTTCGGTTATTATTTCCAACTGCTGGCACTGCCTTTCAAATCCGGCGGCGTCTGGTGGTTGGGCACGCCGGTGGCGCTTCTCGCGCTGCTAGGATTCGCCGTCAACATCCGGCGGACCGTCGTCCGCTTCCTCGCCTACTCCGCGGTCGGGCATTTTCTGATCTACAGCTTGATCGCCTACAAGACACCGTGGCTCGCCTGCCTGCCTTGGGCGCATGTCTGCCTGCTCGCCGGCTTCGGCATTTCCGGATTTTCCGGTCGCCACCCGTGGCTGCAATCCGCGCTCAGCCTGCTCGTCGTCACCGCCCTTGCCAGCCAGTTCCACCAAACGCGGCGGGCCACCGGACGTTTCGCTTCCGACGATCGCAACCCCTTCGCTTACGTCCCGACACGGCCTGACATCGAAACTCTGGAGCCCTGGCTCAAGCAACTCCAACAGATCGCGCCCGCCGGCACCCTCGAACCCGTCGCCGTGGTCGGGGCCGGCTACTGGCCGCTACCGTGGTACCTCCGTTCGTTCGGAAAAACCGGCTATTGGCCGCAACCCGCCGCCGATCTAACTACTCTGCCCGTCGTCCTCGCCATGCCGGAGACCGCGGACGCCACCGCCCTCCTGCTCCAGCCAACCCACACCCTGCTGCCACGCGGGCTGCGCGCCGGAGTGCCGGTCACCTTGTTTGTCAGAAACGACATCTGGAACTCATGGATGAAAAACGGAAAATGACCCCGCTTCCATCAGCCCATTCGTTCTCGCACGAGGCGATGAACACCACCTTCCAACTGCGCCTGCGCGTGCCCGACGCATCCGTCGCCGCCGGCATGGCGCGGGAATGCTTCGACCACCTCGATTTTCTCGAAAGCCGCCTCAGCCGCTTCATCGACGACAGCGATGTCTCACGCATCAACCATCTGCCAGCCGGAGAAACCCTCTACCTTAGCGAGTCCACCCACCAGTGTCTGTTAGCCGCGCTCGACGCCTACGCCCGCACCGACGGCTTGTTCGACATCACGCTCGGCCGCCGCATCGAGTTCCGGAAATCAGGCGAAACCGGGGAAACGCCGCCCATCCTCGGCCGGCTCACCATCCACCCCGACATCCCCGCCGTCACCTGTGACGCGCCCGGCCGCGAGATCGACCTCGGCGGCATCGGCAAAGGCTTCGCGCTCGACCAGTTGAGACAAATCCTCACCGACTGGGGCGCGGAAGGCGGTCTCCTAACTGCCGGTGCGAGCTCGCTGCTCGCCTTCGGTCCGGACGCATGGCCGGTCAAACTCACCGGCGACCGCGGGTCGCTGCGCGTCTCCCTTATCAATCAATCCCTCAGCGCTTCCGGCACCGGCATCCAGGGCAGCCACATCGTCCACCCCGGCGGGGACGACGCCATGCCGCGGAGTCCGTGCACGCGCGTCTGGGTCACCGCCCCCACCGCCACGCTGGCGGAGATCTGGTCCACCGCGCTGATGCTGCTGGAACCGGATTTGATCCCGGAATTCATCGCCGGGGAGAATTCTATCAGCTCAGTCCACGTCGATCGGCACGGCGTGGTTGAAGCAGTTCCCGGAGGTCGATAGCCCGCTTCTTGAAGCGAGCGATACCGGAAAACTTCATCAACCATACAAAATCCATGTTCGGCGGGTGGCCTGCTCCACTCGCCGTTGAAGCATGCTTGCTCCGGCTGGTCGTTTCGGGTTTTCTGGTGGGGTGCCAACCAACGTCCCCCAGCCGAGCGAGCGCCGCGATTACCTCTGGAGGGTGATTTTTCTATCGGACACACGTGCCGGGAGGATCTTCGACGTTGTGCTTTTATGGATCATCGGCCTGAGCGTGCTCACCCTCGTGCTGGAGAGCGTGGACAGCATTCGTGAAAACCATGGAACCCTGTTTCTCACCTTGGAATGGATTTTTACCGGACTTTTCACCCTCGAATACGCCGCCCGACTGTGGGTGGTCCGGCGGCCCTTGGCGTATGCACGGAGTTTCTTCGGCATGGTGGATCTCATGACGATCCTGCCCGCCTTCGTCGAGCTGTTCATCCCCGGCAGCCACTATCTGATGGCCCTGCGCACCCTGCGGCTGATGCGCATGTTCCGGATCTTGAAAATGCCCGAGCACCTCGGCGAGGCAAACGTGCTGCTCAATGCCCTCAACTCCAGCCGGCGCAAGATCATGATCTTCTTCATGGCCGTGCTCACCCTGGTGCTCATCGAGGGCACCATCATGTACGTCATCGAAAGGGACGCGAATCCCCAGTTCGCAAACATCCCGCAGTCCATCTATTGGGCGATCGTTACCATCACCACCGTTGGCTACGGCGACGTCGCCCCCGTGACTCTGCTAGGAAAAATGATGGCATCCGTCATCATGCTCACCGGATTCGCAATCATCGCCGTGCCCACCGGCATTGTGACCTCCGAGATCGGCCGGGAAATGAAGAACTTCGGCATCTGGCACCGGCGTTGCAAGGAGTGCGGCTGGGAGGAGCACGATCCTCGCGCGCGCTTCTGCCAACATTGCGGCGCGGAACTCGTATGAGTCCGTCTTTCACAAATCATTTTTCCCGGACGAGATTGTCTCCCCATTCTTCCATTTTTTTCGGTGCATAAATCCAGCGACAATCAAACCCGCACCCGCAAGTCCCTCATGCTCCAGAGGGTCCCCGCCGCGGCCGCTCCACTTCCCCGCAGCCGCCGCGCGCCATCCTTTCGCTTCGCTGTAAACCGCTCCCGCGCACCGGCGAACGCCTCATTCACGAACTCCCTGCTGCCGATCACCGCGCCATCCGTGAAATACCTCACCCGACAACGCAGCATCGCCGCCATCCCCAAGTCCGGCAGCACCGTCCCGTTTTCCTCGGCCGCCAGCGCCTCCGCCGTGTTCATCTGCGGGCGCACCACTCCCTTCTCCACCTCCACCCGGCCACTCTTGCGACCCAGCGCCAACCCCAGCGTGCGCCGATAAATCCGCGAAACCTCCTTCCACCGCTCCGCCTCAAAGCCCGCGTCCAGATGGCCCAGGCACGCTCTAACGAGCCCCTCGCGCGATTTTTTCCCGTTCCCCTTTGGCCCGCCGCCCATCGCCTCGCCGTAGCTGCTCCAGCGATACTCGGCCGGATCCGCCACCATCCCCGCGCGCACCGGATTCAGGTCGATGTAGGCCGCCATCGTCCGCGCCGCGAGCCCGCTTTCCACGATCACGCTCTTGTAACGTTCCTCCCACAAGGTCCCGCTGCGTTGGTGGGTCCGGTTGAACCAACGGGTGAAACACTGCAACAGCGTCTTCATGAACTCGCTCAAATGGTGCATCCGGTAGGTGTAGCGGGCATGAATCCCCGCCACCCCAGACTCATCGTCCGCCGCCCGCGCCGCCGCGATTTCCCGCGCCACCGCCGCCACAACCGCCTCATTGTAAATCGCCGACAAACGATTTAGAAGCACCTCGTCCGAGATCCCACCCACCGGCATCGGCGGCACCTCCAACAAGATATGGAAGTGATTGGACATGGTGCAGTAAGACAAAACCCGGCAGCCCGAAAAGTTCTCGTACATCCGCATGAACATGCGGAAATGCTCCCGCTCCGCGGCATCAAACACAAACCGCCGGTCCACCACCCGGCTGATGCAATGGTAAATCGCCGGCTTCGTCTCCGAATCCTTCCACGGGGCCATGAATCGTTTGCTGCTCACCTCCCCAGACTACTCAACGCGTTCCCGGCGGCAAGAATCTTCTTACATAATGTCTGGGATCTTGCAAGATTCAGGGTGACTCTTGACGGATCGGAGTCCGCATGCAAATTTCTTCCATGGCTTTGAAACTTACCGACGCAAATTTTCAATCTGAAGTAATCGACTCCGACCTGCCCGTCCTCGTGGACTTCTGGGCGGAATGGTGCGGCCCTTGCAAAATGATCGGCCCTGTCATCGACCAGGTCGCCACCGATCTGGAAGGCGTGGCCAAGGTCGGCAAGGTGAACGTGGACGAAGCCCGCGAGCTTGCTGTGAAATACAACGTCCGCTCGATTCCCCTGCTGCTGTTCTTCAAGAACGGCGAGGTGAAGGACCAGATCGTCGGCGCGAGCGTGACCAAGGACCAACTCAAGGCGAAGCTTCAGGCGCTGGCTTGATTCAATTCGTTAGTTTTGGAAAGCCGTCCCCGTTTGCGGGGACGGCTTTTTTCGTTGATCGGATTCAGATCTCCAGCGGATGGGTTTATGATGGCGATTGTTTTCCCTCTCGGCGGAGCACCAACCATTCACGAATGCTGACGACGATGCACAAGAGCATCCACAATCCACAGGCACCGATCATCAGCATTCCCTCTTCGTAAAACTCGCCGCTCGCCTTGCCACGCGGGACTTCGAGAATCAAGAGCGGCGAAATGAACGCCATCGGAAGCATTTCCAGGCTGATCGAGAAAACGGGAACCAGAAAGCCCGCCGCCATCCCGCCGAGCCGGACCTTCGGGGAACGATGGAACGTGGAAATCAGCATGGCTTGGACTGCGATGATCCAAACCGGGACATACTCGCGCTCTCCGAACGCGTGCCACGAGCGGCGCCAATCGGTGCTGTTCCATGCCTGCGACAGCGGAACCGATGGGTCCACGAAATCGACTTTTACCGCGGCCCCGAAAGCGAAGATGGCGGCAATCGATACGAATGAAACCCACAAGGCGACCTTCCAGTGGAGGTCTGAAGCTACACCCGGTGGATTCATTCCGGCCTCCTTCTCCGCAGCATCGCGGCGGCGGTGGCGAGCATCACTAGCAGACTGGTCGAAGGCTCCGGCACATTCGGCACGCTCGGCGTCGCGCTGCCATCGGCCGGAGTGAGTCCGTGTTCGGCGTATTGCTGCTGGGTTTCCAGCACGACCGCTCCGGAAAACAAGGTGACGAGCTGATAGCGCGCTGCCAGCTCGGCACGGGCGGCATCGGTCAGCGGGCTGCCGGCGGCCTCGGCGGCGGACACGGCCCAGAGGCGGGCGAGATTGTCCCAGACCTTGGTGCCGGGAAGGTTTTCCAACGTGGGCGAGCGTTTCCATGTCCAGGCGGCTTCCTGATGCCCGGTCCGTAGGTTTTTGAGAAACTGCGAAAAATCCTGCTCCGGCGCCAGCAGCAGCGGGCCGCGCTTGATGCAGCCAGTGCGATAGATCGCCTCAGCCAGGCGGTTCGGGCCGGCGACGGCCTCGATTTCGTGAATCACCGGATGGATCGTCCCGCGCTCGATTTGTTGGAGCAGCGCTTCGGATTGCGACAACCCGACCGCCTGCGGCCCGTGGACCCAGACGATCGGTGCGCCGGATTCCCGCGCCAGACGGATGCCTTCGCGCAGCGCCGGCTCGTTGTCCCGGCCACCGCTGAACTGATAGGTTTCCAGCTCCTTCAACGTCACCCGCCGCGCGCGGTCATCGGCAAGAATCAGGATCAGTCCGTCACCGGTCTGATTTCCGATCGCCGGCATGAGCCAATCCCTGGCCTGCTTTAGAGCGGCGGAGCCATCGATGATTACCACAATTTTTCCCGCAGCCGGGCGAGTCGCGGTCGCCGGTTCGCGGATTAGGAATCGCTCCTTGGGCGTTGCGAAGCGGTCCTCGCACCACACCACCGCCGGCATTTCCGGGAGGGATTTGGTGATCAGGGCAGTGCCCGGCACCATCAGGTCCTCGCTTGCGAGCGTGGTGGAAATAGAGCGGCCGGAGCCATCAGGGATCGAGTCCTGCGATTTCCCGCCTCCGGACAGGCTGAACTCGCAATTTCCCTGAAGCCAAACCGCGTTTTCCAAACTCTCCGCGAGGCCGAAATTCCGCTCCACCACATGCGGCAGCTCCCAGCGCCCGCCCTCCAGTGGAGCGCTCACGCCGAAGCGGATCTTCATCTGACCGTGAGCCGGCACCGGGAAACACTGTACCATGATGGTGTCCGGCCCGACCACATTCACCAGAACCGGGTCGCGCCGCTGGACCACGGCCACCGCCTTGTAAGCCGCCTTCACCTTGGAAATCGAGCTGAACGCCGCCTCCCGCGGCTCGCCATTCACCCACAAAGTCAGCCTGGAAACCCGCCCACCCGCCGGCAGTTTCACCTGGCAGCGGGCCTCCTTGACCTGGCTGGAGTCGTTTCTGAAAACCATCGTCCACTCGCCGTAGCCGATCCGTGAGGCGGCATCCACGTGCCCGTCGAAGCGGGATTCACTCAGATCCAGATTTTTTAAACGAACCGCCACTTCATCTCCGCCGAGGTGGCTGTCGAACTCGAAATCTCCCAACGCGTCACCCCGACCGAGTCCACCCTGACTGCCAGCCGGTGGCTTCAGCGAGTTGAACGGCTTGCCCGTGACCCGGAAAAACACGTCCCGGGCTTTTTCAGAATTCAGCGAAGCGAAACCCGGACCGCCGAAAATCGATGCCGGAATCCTCCAGCTACTCAGCAGCCAACCGGAAATATCCGTCGCCATCGACATCCCGCGACTTCCCTCGTAGCAGGCCTTGAGCAGCGTGCGATCCGAGTGAAATCCACGCAGTCTCGAGATCGCCACCGCCGAATCCCGATCACCCTTCATCGCCGCCGATAGGTTCGCCCGGGTCCACAGCGCAGGTCCTTCCAACGCCGCGAGAACCAGCACGCCCGCCAAAACACCGGCACGCCAACCCACCTTGAACCGCGCCGGCTCCGGCGATCCCGCTGCGGCCGTGCGACCGATGCGCCAAGAGGTGACAGCTGCAAAAATGGGCGTCAGCGAGACGATCCCCAGTCCAAAGAATATCAAACCCACGATCGAAACATGGATGATCGGCAGAAACAGCAATCCGTAAAACATCGCCGTCACCAACGTGAATCCCGCCGCCGCGCCCCGTGCGGATTCCTTGCCAGTGCCGTGCAGCAGCCAGGCATTCAGGGCCGGCACCAGCGCGATCCACGCGGCGTGCCACCACGTCGGCACCGGACTGAAAAACACGCTGCCGCAGAAGGTCGCGAGCAACTCGAACAACAAGACGCCCAGCGGCAGAATCACGCCAAAAGTCCATTTCAAGAATCCTCCCTGCGCCCGCGATGCCGACACCACCGGAACCCGGTTCCCCACCGGCCGGTAACCCGCATCCAGCCGGGCGAGGATGTTTTCCAGATGCATCACCCCGATCACCTCGCCGTCCAGTTTCTCCGCCTCTTCATGAATGTGCCGCCGCAAGTCGTCTTTCAATTCGGCGGCGTCCTCACCTTCGAAACCCTCGCGAGCCGCCCGCTCTTGGAGGTATTCCGTCAATCGCTGTTCCGTCGCTGTCGTCCACTTTTTCATGATGAAATTCCTGTTGAATCATTCCGCCGTCGACCCCTGATTTTCACCCTCCACATGAGGTTTTGATGAAATGCCGGTGAAATCCACGCTTGCCTGAAATGCCGTCACGCCGCGCCGCATTTCGGAGAAATGGAGCTCCATCTCCAGCGCCAACGCCCGGCCCTCCGCCGTCGCGGAGTAATACTTCCGCGCGGGTCCTTCCGAGGATTCCTCCAGCCGGGTGGTCACCAATCCTTGCCGCTTCAAGCGCGCCAGCAGCGGGTAAATCGAGCCCTCCGCCACGCCCACGCCCGGCACCGCGACCAGGGCTTTCACCAGCGCGTAGCCATACCACTCCGAGGCCGATAGCGCCATCAGGATGCAGAGATCCAGCACGCCCTTGCGCATCTGCACCGTCCAATTCTCAAACAGTGCCGCCGAGGTTTCCCGTTCTGAATCCGCTAGGCTCATCGCCAGCATGTATCTTGCATCGCAAGGTAGCTGTCAACAGGATTTTCCCGAAGATTTCAGATTCCACATTGTGCACCAGCCGAACGGGTTGAACCTCCCTCATGAAAAACGCGGCTCTTTCCCTCTCAATCTGCGCGGCGGCCATTCTTCCCGTGACCGCCCAGCACCCTCCGATCGCCCCTGCGAAAACCGCCGGCCCGACGGCCTCCGAGCCGGTCTATGTCAGCGAATCCGCGCTGCCGAAGGGCTGGCCCGCGCCGGGTCCTTTCAACCAGGTGACGCGGAAGCAATACCCGGCCTACCGCGCGGCGTTCACCGCCAGTTCCAGCCCGAACGGCGGCTTCTGGACGCTTTTCAAACACATCAAACGAAGCGGCATCCCGATGACCTCGCCGGTGGAAATGACGATGACGGACGAGTCCGGCAGCGGGATGAAAATGGAGCGGATGGGTTTCCTCTATCAATCCCCCGAAGTCGGAAAAACCGGCGCGGATGGCGAATCCGTCGACGTCCGCGACGTCCCGGCGTTGAGCGTGCTCAGCTACACCTGGCAAGGCCCGCGCGGTGACGCGGAGGTCGCCAAGGCCCGCGCGGAAATCGACGCGGTGCTGGCGGAGAAAAAGCTGACCTCCGCGGGCTACCGGTTGTTCGGCTACAACAGCCCGTCGGTGCCGCGGAAAAAACAGACTTACGAGCTGCAGGCGGTTTTGAAGTAGTGCCCGCGGATCTTTGCGGCAATCACCCCGCGCTTCCGACGGTGTTGAGATTCAGGAAATCTTCCCGTCTCCGCTTTCCACAGGAATCGGACTCGGCTCGCCCTGCAGATTCCCGCCTTGGGAGCTGAATCGCTTGGTGAAGAACGAATACACGTCTTCCCGCCGCTTCAAGGCCGGCGCGGTCAGCATCCGGTGCATAAAGTAGGCCACCACTGACGAAAGGAACATCGTGAGAGGAAATAGCAGCAAGGCCCCGTTGTGGAAGTTGAAATTGTAAGCGCGGGTTAACAGCGTGACGATCGGGAAATGGGCGAGATAGATCTCGTAGCTGATGAGCCCGAGGAATGCCAAACCGTTTTGGAGACGTCCGAAGTGAATTCCCCGGATATCGATTTTCACCAAGCCGAGGACCAACACCACGGACACAATGGTATAACAGGTGACGTCGAGCCAGATACCGGCCAGAAAGCGGGTTTGGTCGCAATAGGAATTGTATCCGCTCCACACCAAGCGGGCGAGCGCCACCAGACTCAGCAGCCAGCCCAGCCCGATCAACCGAGCCGCCCATTGGTCCGAAATCGAGACTTTCCTGGGCATGAAGATGATGATGCCGGCGATACTACCCGCCAGGAATCCATCGAATCTCCCCGGCAGAGTCCAATAACTCACGCCTGCCTTCCTCAACACCAGGGCCACTCCAAACAGGCAGGCGATGACTGCAAGCGAGACCGAGTTGATGCGTAGTTTCGCATAAGCGAAAACGCAGAACAGAACTCCCCACAAAATGTAATAGTGCTCTTCAAGGATGAGCGACCAGTAGGGCAGCAGCTCATAGATCCGTGGAAAAATCTCCACTTGGCCGAAAATCAGATCCGTGTGCTGATAGAGGAAAACATAAGGTAGGATTTCCCCCGGAGTTCTCTGCTGCATCACAAGAACCGCGAGGGCGTACAACAGAATGACGGTCAGATAGGCTGGAAGGAGCCGGAGCGCCCGGTACAGCAGAAAGGAAGCCGTCCCGCGCCCTTTGTCGCAGTTGGAGATCAGGCTGCGCGTGATCAGGAGGCCGGACATGACGAAAAAGAAGTCCATCACTCCCCAATACCAGGGCATCGCGTAGTCGAGGTGGCAATGCATGGCGACCACTCCGATACAGGCAAGGCCCCTGGAGGCGTCCAGCATGGGAAATCGCTTCAAGCTTCTCGCAGCGGAAAAATCGATCGTTGTCATGGGGGGGAAATGGCGATGACAAAACTCTAGACTGCGACAATGCCTGTCAATCCTGAAACTCGGGTCACGCGATCGCGTGACCCGGGGAGAAACGCCGTCGGTCACCAAACAAGACGCCCCCGGACCAGGTGTGGTCCGGGGGCGCGATTTCAGGTAGATGCCTGTGGAATTACGCGAGGTCGAAGCGGTCGAGGTTCATCACCTTGTCCCACGCCGCCACGAAATCGTGGAGGAACTTGGCCTGCGAGTCCGCCGTGGCGTAAACTTCCGCGAGGGCGCGCAGCTGGGAGTTGGAACCGAAGAGCAGATCGACACGGGTGCCGGTCCACTTGAGTGCGCCCGTCTTGCGGTCGCGGCCTTCGAAGACATCCTCGTCCTGTGAGACGGCCTTCCACTCAGTGCCCATGTCCAACAGGTTCAGGAAGAAGTCGTTGGTCAGAGCTTCCGGTTGTTGGGTGAAGACTCCGTGTTGGGATTCTCCGGCATGGGTGTTCAGCACTCGCATGCCGCCGACGAGCACGGTCATTTCCGGCGCGGTGAGCGTGAGCAACTGCGCCCGATCGACTAACATTTCCTCGGCCGAGACCGAGAATTTCGTCTTGAGGTAGTTGCGGAATCCATCGGCGAGCGGTTCGAGCGCCGAGAAGGAGTCCACGTCGGTCTGTTCCTGCGAGGCGTCCATGCGTCCCGGGGTGAAGGGAACGGTGACGGCGTGACCGGCGTTTTTCGCGGCCTGCTCGACGCCGGCGCAACCGGCCAAGACGATGAGATCGGCCAGCGACACCTTTTTCCCGCCTGCCTGGGCGCTGTTGAATGTGCTTTGCACGCCCTCCAGGGTTTCTAGCACTTTACCGAGATGGACAGGCTGGTTGACAGCCCAGAATTTCTGCGGCGCGAGACGGATGCGGGCACCATTTGCGCCGCCGCGCATGTCGGAGCCGCGGAAGGTGGAGGCGGAGGCCCAGGCGGTCGTGACCAACTCAGCGACGCCGAGACCGGAAGCAAGGATTTCGCTTTTCAGGGAAACGATGTCGTGCGCGTCGATCAACGGATGATCGACCGCGGGGATGGGGTCCTGCCAGATGAGTTCTTCCGCAGGAACCTCCGGCCCGAGATAGCGTGGGCGCGGGCCCATGTCGCGGTGCGTGAGCTTGAACCAGGCGCGGGCGAACGCCTCGGCGAACTGGTCCGGGTTCTCGAAGAAACGCCGTGAGATTTTTTCGTAGGCCGGGTCGAAACGCAGCGCGAGGTCCGTGGTCAGCATGGCGGGGGCGATCCGCTTGGTCGCGTCGTGCGCGTGCGGCACGGTGCCTTCGCCGGCGCCGTTTTTCGGCCGCCACTGCTGGGCGCCGGCCGGGCTTTTGGTGAGCTCCCACTCGTAGCCGAACAGGTTTTCAAAATAGTTGTTACTCCACCGGGTGGGCGTGGTGGTCCAGGTGACCTCGAGGCCGGAGCCGATGGTGTCGCCGCCCTTGCCGGTGCCGAAGCTGCTCTTCCAGCCGAGGCCTTGTTCCTCAATGCCGGCGGCTTCCGGGTCGGCACCGACCAGTGCCGCATCTCCCGCGCCGTGTGTCTTGCCGAAGGTGTGGCCACCGGCGATGAGCGCCACCGTTTCCTCGTCGTTCATCGCCATGCGGGCGAAGGTCTCGCGGATGTCGCGGGCCGAGGCGATCGGGTCGGGATTGCCGTTCGGGCCTTCTGGATTCACATAAATCAGGCCCATCTGCACGGCGGCGAGCGGATCTTCAAGGTTGCGGTCGCCGGAGTAGCGCTTGTCGTCGAGCCACTTGCCCTCGGAACCCCAGTAGATGTCTTCTTCCGGTTCCCAAATGTCCTCACGCCCGCCACCGAAGCCGAAGGTTTTGAAACCCATCGATTCCAGGGCGACGTTGCCCGTGAGGACCATCAGGTCGGCCCAGGAGATTTTCCGGCCATATTTCTGTTTGATCGGCCACAGCAGGCGGCGCGCCTTGTCCAGGTTGACGTTGTCGGGCCAACTGTTGAGGGGGGCGAAACGCTGGCTGCCGGTGCCCGCGCCGCCACGGCCATCGCCGGTGCGGTAGGTGCCGGCGCTGTGCCACGCCATGCGGATGAACAGGCCGCCGTAGTGGCCGAAGTCCGCCGGCCACCAGTCCTGCGAGTCGGTCATCAGCGCGACGAGATCCGCTTTCAGGGCATTCAGGTCGAGGCTCTTGAACTCTTCCGCGTAGTTGAAATCCTCGCCCATGGGATCGGACAACGAGGAGTGCTGATGGAGGATTTTCAGGTTCAGTTGGTTGGGCCACCAGTCGCGGTTGGTGGGGCCGCGGCCGGCGCCGTGAAGGAACGGGCACTTGCCTTGCGGGGCTACCTCGGATGGATCTGTCGCAGGGAGTGGAGTTTGGTCTGACATCTTGTTTCGGTGTTGATGGGGTGAAATGAGTGGATTCGTAAAACCTTGGAATGACGCGACTCGGCACGTCTCAGTGAGATTTTGGATCGAAATTTGCCATCGGTAAAGACTACGCTTTCAATACTTGCCATTGGTCATTCCTATGGGATGAATGCCGCATGGATTTGCGCCAGCTTGAATATTTCACCGCGATCGTCAAGGAGGGTTCGCTGACGGCGGCGGCGAAACGCTGCCGCATCGCGCAACCGTCGCTGAGCCAGCAACTGCGGGCGCTTGAGGACGAGCTCGGGGAACCGCTGGTGCACCGCAGGCCGCGCGGCGTGGAGCCGACGGCCGCCGGGCGAATCCTGCTGGAGCATGCCGCGCGGGTGCTGGAGGAGGCGCGCCTGTTGCGGGAGCGATTCACCCAGCGCCGCGATAGTCAGCAGGGATCAGTCATTTTCGGGATGATTCCAACGATCGCGCCGTATTTGCTGCCCAAGCTGCTGGGGCCGTTTCGCGAGATTTTCCCGAAAATCGACGTGCAGGTGCGCGAGGCCCGGACGAGCGGCTTGATCCAGTTGGTGGTCGATGGATTGATCGAATTCGCCATTCTGAGCGACGTCACCGCGCAGGATCAAAAACGCTGGTCGCTGCATGTGAAGGAGTTGTTCCGCGAGCCGCTGATGCTGGCGGTTCCGCATTCCCACCCGCTCGCCGATGGCTTGCCCGCGCCACGGCCAGAGCAGCTTTTGCCCGAAAACCTGATCCACCTGCGCGACGGGCACTGTCTCACCGAGCGCACGCTCCAGGTGTGCCGCCTCGACCGGCTGGACCCGAGGCTGGAGTGCGACCAGTTGGAAACCGCGCTGGCGATGGTGGAGGCGGGCATGGGAATTTCCATCGTCCCGGAGCTGGCTGTCCGCTCGCGGCCGTTGCCGGGCGTCGCCATCCGGCCCTTCGCCGATCCGGTGCCGGAGCGCACCATCAGCCTGATGAAACGAAGGGGAGCGCCCTTTTCCACCGCCGCCAGCGAGCTGATCCGGCTGATCACCGGCATGTCGCCGCAGGATAAAATCGGCGGATAGTGGTGTCGATTGACTTCGTTCGATCCAGCTGGAAACTCCCCAGCCATGAAACGGAAGGCTTCGCCCAAATCGACCCCGCACAAAGAAGGACTTGTCATCCGTCCAGGCAGGGACGCGCCGCTCAGCCGCACCCAGTTGGAATTCAACCGCCTGATGAAGAGCCTTGAGTCCACCAAAGTCCGCCACGAGCGCGAACAGGCCCGGCTCGACGCGGCGCTCGCCACCGCCATCCGCGAGCTGATGCCTCTGGTCGAGGACCTCAACCGCGTGGACCGCGACCTCATTCTCAAGGGCCGCAAGGCCTTGGAATCGTTCAATCTCAGCGCTCAGCGCCGTCTCTGGTTCGGCGATTTACTCGTCGGCAAGGCGCACGATCTGCTGGCGGACTCGGTAGGCCTCAGCGACGAGGATGTCCGGGAAATGGAGGCGATTATCGAAGAGCTCAGCCCGCCCGAAGACGAGGAACAACAAGATGAGGCCGAAAATGAGGATTTCAATCTCATGCGCGCCATGGTCGAGAACGCGGCGCACAAAGCCGGCCTTGAGCTGGATCTCAGCGATCTCGATGCCGACTGCGGTCAGGCGGAATTCGAGCGCGTCGTGCGGGAGCGCCTCAGTGCGGCGTCCGCCCAATTCCTGGAAGCGGCAGGTTCCTCCACCGCCAAACGCGCCCGCAAACCGACCAAGGCCCAGGCCGCCAAGGAGCGCGCCCGCCTCGCCCAGGAGGAAGCCAAGAACCGCGACCTCAAGTCCCTTTTCAAACAACTCGCCAAGGCCTTCCACCCGGACCTCGAACCGGACCCGCTGCTCAAGCAGCACAAACAAATCTGGATGCAGCGGCTCAACACCGCCTACGCCGCCAACGACCTGCGGGAAATGCTCCAGCTCGAAATGGAATGGCTCGGCGAGGAAGCCACCAACCTCGCCACCGCAGGCGACGAGAAGCTCAAGGTCTACTGCATGGTCCTCAAGGAACAGATCACCGACCTCAAGCGGCAGATCCATCAACTCCCGCACGAGCCGCAATACGGGCCGCTCCGGCGGTTCATGGATCCTTTCTACGGCACCATCGCCAGCCCGGTGACCCTCAAACGCGCGCTTCAGGAAGGCCTGCGCCACCACCGCAGCATGCTGGAAACCCTCGATTCTAACAATGCCGCCTCCCGCCGCATGATTCAGGAATGGACCGATGAGCACGCCTGCCGGTCGAGCTATCCGTTTTGAGC
>JBEDKU010000359.1:0-10240 GCA_041172045.1 Verrucomicrobiota bacterium
AGCCGCGCTCCTGGACGGTTCTCACCTCCACTTCCACCAGCGGCACCATCGCCCTCGGAACCGTCACGCCGGACGCCGCGGGACGCATGGCCTCCGACTACGGCACCTTCGCCGTGCAAACCGTCGGCACCAGCACCCAATTGACATGGACTCCCCTGCCCATCCTCACCTGGCGGACCCAAAAATTCGGTGCCAATGCCTCAAACCCGTCCATCGCGGGCGACCTCGCTGATCCCGATCACGATGGACTGGCGAACCTGATCGAATTCGTCATCGGCAGTCAACCGGATCCGGTGAACCCGGGGGCGGATTCCAGTCATCTATCACCCTCCGCCGCGGTCGTAGGCGAGGAGTTCGTCTACACCTTCCGCCGCACCACGATTTCACTCAGCCAGCCGGGCATCGGAATCAAGGTGGAATACGGCTCGGAGCTCACGGGCTGGCAAACCGCGGTGGCGGGCGTGAACGGAGTCACGATCAGCGTCACCGCCGGGATCGAATCCGGCGTGGACGAGGTGAATGTCCGGATTCCTCGTTCGCTCGCCACGGGGGCGAAGTTTTTCGCCCGGCTCAATGTGGCGGTTCCGTGAAAGGGCATTCCGAGCGGACCCATCTTCATGCGTGCCCTATCAAAGACATCGCGCTTGTCCGGTTTGGCACAAGCCATCCCACTGCTTGTATGTTTCATCTCCCTGCATGCCGCCGAGGTTGCGAATGACGATCTCGCATCGGCATTTGATTCCCCTCCCCTAGCCGCGCGCACCCGCTGTTTCTGGTGGTGGCTCAATGGCAACGTGGACCAGGCCGCCATCACCAAGGATCTGGAATGGATGAAATCCGTCGGCATGGGCGGCGGTCTCATCTTCGACGGAGGTGGAGCCGCGGGTCCGACGCCGACCGGACCCCTGTTCGGTTCTCCCGCGTGGCGCGAACTGTTTGTCCATGCGGTGAAGGAAGCGGACCGCCTCGGTTTGGAGTTGAGTCTCATCCCGCAAAGCGGCTGGAATCTCGGTGGCCCTGATGTGACGTTGGAACAGTCGTGCAAGGTGATCGCGTGGTCCGAAATGCGCCTGACGGGGCCAGCCGACGTCAAAGGACCCCTACCCGTCCCGACTGCCAAGGATTTTCACGACACTCGGGTGCTGGCATACCGCTCGAAGGGGACCAGGGCGCGGCCGATCCGCCAACTAGCCGAAAAAGCCTTGTTCAAGGAGCTCGGCAGCAATGCGGAGGATTGCCGCCCCCTGCTCGAAGACATCCCGGCCGCTGCCGGTGAAGAAGACGCGCAGCCGGCGGACGTCATCGACCTCACGAAAATGCGGACGGCGGATGGAAACCTGCAGTGGAATGTTCCGCCGGGTGACTGGCAGATCCTGCGCTTCGGCTGGACGTCGAATGGCGGTCACGTTTCCACCTCCAGCGGCAAATGGAAGGGCTTGATCGTGGACTATCTGGATGCCGATGCCTTGAAAGGCTATTGGCAACGCAACGTCAATCCCCTGCTGGATGCCGTGGGCCCGCCGCCCGGCAAAGGCAAAGCCCTCGCCGGCATCGAAACGGACAGCTGGGAAGGTGGCGGACTCAATTGGTCGCGCACGCTTCCCGCGGCGTTCCGCCACGCGCGCGGCTACGACCTCATTCCATGGCTGCCCGTCATCGCCGGGCGCGTCGTGGGGGATCGGGATCGTTCGAATCGATTTCTCGCAGATCTGCGGAAGACCATCGCCGAGCTCATGGCGGAGCAACATTACGCGACCCTAACCGCACTTGCCGAGCAACGCGGACTTGGCACTCACTGCGAAGCGGGAGGTCCCCACGTTGGCCCGTTCGACGCCCTATCCAATCTCGGTCAGCAAACCTCGCCGATGGGTGAATTCTGGGTGCCTTCTCCACATCGGCCCACCGAACAAGGCCGCTTTTTCATGAAAACTCCCGCCAGCGCCGCGCACCTTTACGGGAAACGCGTCGTCTGTGGCGAGGGATTCACCTCCGTCGGCCCGCACTGGAACGACAGCTTGTGGTCGGCACAGAAACCGACCTTCGATCACGAGGCCTGCGCCGGGCTCAACCTCACCTACTGGACGACGGTCACCTGCTCTCCCGCCTCCGCCGGGATTCCCGGGCAGGAGCTTTTCGCCGGCACCCATCTCAATCCACAGGTCACCTGGGCTGGCATGGCACAGGGAATCATCGGTTACATGAACCGCTGCCAAGCCATGCTCCAACGCGGCTTGCCGGTATCCGATGTGCTGGTTTACGTCGGCGACCACGCTCCGAACGTTCCCGGCCGCAAGCAGGCGGCACCCGCCGGAATCCTGCCGGGCTTCGACTTCGACTGGTGCAATGAGGACGCCCTGCTCAACCGCATCACCGCCAGGGACGGGATGTTATTACTTCCGGACGGCGTCAGCTATCAGGCGCTGGTCCTGCCGGATCACGGCATCATCTCGCTGCCGGTGGCGCGCAAACTCCGGGAGTTCGTCAAAGCCGGAGTCGCCATCGCCGGCACTAAACCCTCCCGCACCGCAAGTCTCAGCGGATGGCCGGAAAGCGAGGTCGAACTGAAATCCATCGCCGACGAGTTATGGCAAAAGGATCGGATCGCCACCGGACTAACCGCCGCTGAACTGATGGCGAAGCGCGGCGTCCCCGCCGATGTGGCATGGACAAACGGCACGTTCGATTGGATCCACCGCCGCGACGGCGAGGCGGACATCTATTTCCTCAGCAATCCGTCCAAAGTCGCCATCCAATCGGATGTGACCTTCCGCATCCACGGCCGCCAGCCCGAGCTGTGGAACCCGCTGACCGGCGAGCGCCTTGATGCGACATCCTTCCGCCAGGAAAACGGCCGGACGATTCTCCCGATCAGCCTTGATCCCCATGGCTCGATCTTCGTGATTTTCCGTAAGCCGATCTCGGCGCACGCCATGGGAAACGCCCCTGACAACGAGGCCCATCTTTCCGAAACCGCGCGGATCGCCGGTCCGTGGAACGTCGCGTTCGATCCCGCATGGGGCGGGCCGGCGTCCATCCGCTTCGACGTGTTGGAAGACTGGACGAAGCACCCGGATGAAGGCATTCGCAGCTACTCCGGCACCGCCACCTATCAGACTACATTCAGCAGGCCCGCCGGCGATGGCCCCTTCGTCCTCGATCTTGGCAAGCTCGCGGAGATGGCCACCGTCCGGATCAACGGCAAGGAGATAGCCCGGGTCGTGTGGACGCCGCCCTATCGGATCAACCTTCCCGTCGATCTCATGGTCACCGGCAACCAGCTCGAAATCCGCGTCGCCAACACCTGGTGGAACCGGCTGTTAGCCGATCAGGCGCTGCCGAAAGAAAAGCGGCTGACCCGCACCAATGTCACGCCCAAGCCGGGCGGCCAGCCGCTGCCCTCCGGGCTGTTCGGGCCCGTCACCCTCCTCGCGCCGACGCTTGAATGAAATTCCGCGGTGATCTTGGCCGTAGCATGGACAACATCCATCCCAAGAATGAAAAGCACCATCGTCCGCATCAAGAGACTGGGTCTGGTTTCATTTCTCATTGCCCTCCATGGCACGGCGGTTGCCGATGACGATCTGGCCGCCGCGTTTGATTCTCCTCCGCTGGCCGCGCGCACGCGTTGTTTCTGGTGGTGGCTCAACAGCAATGTGGACAAGGCCGCCATCACCAAGGATCTGGAATGGATGAAATCCATCGGCATGGGAGGCGGGCTCATTTTTGATGCGGGCGGAGGTGCCGGGCCGACCCCGACGGGTCCGTTGTTTGGCTCGCCCGAGTGGAAAGAGCTATTCGTTCATGCGGTGAAGGAAGCGGCGCGTCTGGGCTTGGAGCTCGGTCTCAGTCCGCAAAGCGGTTGGAACCTCGGTGGTCCCGGGGTGACGCCTGAACAATCGGGCAAGGTGATCGCCTGGTCGGAAATGAGCGTGACGGGACCGCGGGACTTCAATGCCCCCCTGCCTGTGCCCGCGCCCAAGGAATTTCACGATACGGTGGTGCTGGGATATCGTTCAAAAGCCGGCAAAGCCGCGCCAATCCGCCAGTTGCGTGAAAAGGCCTTGTTCAAGGAGTTGGGGGGCAGCGCGGAGAATTGTCGTCCGCTGTTGGAAGATATCCCCGCCACTCCCGGCGAGGCCGACACGCAACCGGCCGAGGTGGTCAACCTTACGGCCCGGCACACCGCGAAGGACGGTTTGCAATGGCAGGTTCCGCCCGGTGATTGGCGGATCCTGCGCTTCGGCTGGACCTTGAACGGTGGTCACGTTTCCACCTCAAGCGGAAATTGGAAAGGCCTGATGGTGGACTATCTGGACGCCGAGGCCTTGAAAAATTACTGGCAGAGAAACGTCGATCCGCTGCTGGACGCCGTGGGCATTCTGGCAGGAGAAGGCAAATCCCTAACGAAAATCGAAACCGACAGCTGGGAAGGCGGCGGCCTCAACTGGTCGCGCACCCTTCCCGAAGCCTTCCGCCGGTCCCGTGGTTACGAACTCACCCCATGGTTGCCCGTCATCGCCGGACGCATCGTCGGCGACCGGGACCGCTCGAATCGATTTCTGGCAGACCTAAGGAAGACGATCGCGGAGTTGATGGCAGAGCAGAAATACGCGGCCCTCAGCTCGCTCGCAAGCAACCGCGGCCTAGGCACCCATTGCGAAGCCGGCGGCCCGCACATCGGCCCGTTTGACGCCCTATCCAACCTCGGCCACCAGAGCGCGCCGATGGGAGAATTCTGGGTGCCTTCGCCGCATCGGCCCAAGGAGCAAAACCGGTTTTTCATGAAGACCCCCGCCAGCGCCGCACACCTTTACGGAAAGCGCGTCGTCGGTGGCGAAGGCTTCACCTCCATCGGTCCGCACTGGAACGACAGCTTGTGGTCGGCTCAGAAACCCACCTTCGATCACGAAGCCTGCGCCGGGCTCAATCTAACCTACTGGCATGCGTTCACCTGCTCGCCCGCCTCGGCCGGGATTCCAGGCCAGGAATATTTCGCGGGCACTCATTTCAATCCCCAGATCACCTGGGCCGGCATGGCGCAGGGAATCATCGGCTACCTGAACCGTTGCCAGGCCTTGCTGCAACGCGGCCTGCCGGTATCGGATGTGCTGGTGTATGTGGGCGACCACGCACCTAACGTGCCCGGGCGGAAACAGGCGGCACCTGCCGGAATTCTACCAGGCTATGATTTCGACTGGTGCAATGAGGACGCCCTCCTCAACCGCATCACTGCCAAGGACGGGCTGCTGGTGCTGCCGGATGGCGTCAGCTACAAGGCGCTGGTCCTGCCGGATCACGGAATTCTCTCGCTGCCGGTCGCCCGCAAACTGAGGAAGTTCGTCAAAGCCGGCGTCGCCATCACCGGCCCCAAACCCGTCCGCACCGCCAGTCTCAGCGGCTGGCCGGAAAGCGAAGCCGAACTGAAATCCATCGCCGACGAGTTATGGCAATCGGGCCGGATCGCCACCGGTCCGACCGCCGCCGATCTCATGAATCAACGCGGCGTCGCCCCCGATGTGGAATGGTCCCGCGGCAAGCTGGACTGGATTCACCGCCGTGATGGCGCCGCGGAAATCTACTTCGTCTGCAACCAGGACAGGGAGCCGATCAACACGGAAGTCAGTTTCCGCGTGCAGGGTCGTCAGCCTGAGTTTTGGAATCCATTGACCGGCGAAAGACGTGACGCGGCGGCCTTTACCCAGGAAGATGGACGCACGTGCGTTCCGATCAGCTTTGATCCATATGGCTCGATGTTTGTTATTTTCCGCAAACCCGTCGCGGCGCTGGCCAAGGGAGAAGCCAAGGCCAACGAGGTGAAACTGACCCAGGTTGCAGAGATCTCCAGTCCGTGGACGGTGGCGTTTGACCCGGCCTGGGGCGGCCCGGCATCCGTATCGTTCGCAACGCTGGGTGACTGGACGAAGCATCCGGACGAGGGTGTCCGAAACTACTCGGGCACCGCAGCCTATCAGGCCACGTTTTCCAAACCTCCCGGCAACGGACCGTTCATCCTCGATCTTGGCAAGGTGGCGGAGATGGCCATGGTGCGGGTGAATGGCAAGGACCTTGGCCGCGTCATCTGGACGCCGCCCTATCGAATCGCACTTCCCGCCGATCTCAAGGCCACCGGCAACCAGCTTGAAATCCGCGTGGCCAACACCTGGTGGAACCGCCTGCTAGCCGATCAGGCCCTGCCGAAGGAAAAGCGGCTGACCCGCACCAACGTCACGCCGAAGCCCGGCGGCCAGCCGCTGCCGTCCGGGTTGTTCGGGCCGGTGACGATCAGAGCCGCGGCGCCATGAACTTCATCCGATGAATAATTTTTTACTGACCGCCATCATTGTCGCAACGTCCTCGTTCGTGGTGGCGGATGATCTGGGGCACAACTTCCTCCATCCGCCCGACTCGGCGCGGCCGGGAGTGTATTGGTATTTCATGGACGGCAATCTCAACGGCAGGGAGATGACCGCCGATCTGGAATCCATGAAACAAGCGGGTTTGGGCAATCTGGTGTTTTTGGAAGTGAATGTCGGAGTCCCCCAAGGACCGGTCAAATTCATGAGCGAACCGTGGCAGGACTTGTTTGCCCGGGCGGTGCATGATGCCGAGCGCCTGGGGCTGGACATTTCGCTGGGGACCGGCCCCGGTTGGTGCGGGAGCGGCGGACCATGGGTGAAGCCGGAACAATCGATGCAGCACCTGGTTTCCAGTGCGGTGGAGGTCACCGGCCCGGCGAACTTCAATGCGCCGCTGCCCGTGCCGGAGCAGCGGACGACTCAGTTTCATAAATTGCAGTCGCCCTTTTACGAAGACGTGGCGGTCTTCGCTTTTCCGAGCCGGCGGCCGGTCATCACTGACATCGATGAAAAGGCGTTGTTCATCAGGCAGCCTTTCTCCTCAGCCAAGGGAGTGAAACCGTTTCTGCCCACTTCGGCGAATTATGCGGCGCTTGGGAAACCCACAGTCATCGCACCGGGTGAAATTCTTGACCTAACCACCCAACTGGATGCGAACGGAATTCTAACGTGGAGCGTGCCGGCGGGCGAATGGACGATTCTCCGAATGGGGCGGCGCACCACGGGGGCCAGCAGTCGTCCGGCTCCGGACCCGGGAGTGGGCTTGGAATCTGATAAATTTGACGGGCAAGCGCTGACCGAACATCTCGATCATTACGTCGGCAAGTTGCTAGGGAAAATCGGGCCGCGGGCGAAGGAGCACGGCCTGACCACGCTGCATATCGACAGTTGGGAAATGGGCGCGCAGAACTGGACGGGGAAATTCCTCGAAGAGTTCAAACGTCGCCGCGGTTACGACGCCCGCCCGCTGCTGCCGATTTACACCGGACGGGTGATCGACAGCCTCGAACGGTCGGAGCGATATCTCTGGGACGTCCGGCTGACGGCACAGGAACTGGTGCTCGAACAACATGCCGCGGTTGCCAAGCAATGGGGCGCGAAACAGGGTCTGGAGCTTTCCATCGAGCCTTATGACATGAACCCGGCGGGCGATCTGGATCTGGGAGCGGTGGCGGATGTTCCCATGGCGGAGTTTTGGAGCGCGGGCTATGGATTCGATTCTTCGTTCTCATGTGTCGAAGCAGCGTCCATCGCGCATGTGATGGGGCGGCCGATCGTTTCCGCCGAGGCGTTCACCGCGGCGTCTGACGAAGCGTGGCGGCAATATCCCACCTCGATGAAAAACCAGGGAGACTGGGCGTTTGCCATGGGCATCAACCGCTTTGTCTATCACACGTTCGCCCATCAGGCGCTGGGCGCGGAAAACAAGCCGGGAATGACGATGGGGCCCTACGGCGTGCATTGGGATCGCGGGCAGACGTGGTGGCCGATGGTGGCGGACTATCATCGCTACGTCAGCCGTTGCTCCGAAATGCTGCGCCAAGGCGTGACGGTTTCCGATGTCCTCTATCTGACTCCGGAAGGTGCGCCGCAGGTGTTCCAGCCGCCGGTCGACGCGCTCGAAGGCACCGCGCCGCTGGCCGACAAAAGAGGCTACGGCTTTGACGGCTGTTCCCCCAACATCCTGATGGATCGCGCCGAAGTGAAAGATGGCCTGATCTCCTTTCCCGGTGGCACCTCGTATCGCCTGCTGGTCCTACCCAAATCCGAAACCATGACGCCTCGGCTCCTCCGGAAAATCGGCGGGTTGGTGCGCGCGGGCGCCACGGTCGTGGGCTCACCACCGAAGAAATCGCCGAGCCTATCCAATTATCCTGCATGCGATGCGCAAGTGAAAACGCTGGCACTCGATCTTTGGGGAAGTTCTTCACCGCCGACGCAGGGAACGAAACGCGAGTTCGGGAAAGGCTCGATTTACTGGGGCGGAAAATGGTCATCAGTAAATTCGAATCTCTATCCAGCGTATCCTATCACTGCGGGCTTGTTGAAATCCATGGGCGTGCCGGAAGATTTCACTTCCCCAGGTCCGATCCGCTACGGCCATCGCCGCACCGCTGACCGGGATATTTATTTCGTCGCCAACCGCAGCGGTGATTCCGTGACGGCAGACTGTGATTTCCGCGTGAGCCAGGGGAGGCCACAATTGTGGGATTCCGTGACAGGCGAGCGCCGCATGCTTCCGCAATTCAAGCAGGCCGGCGGGCTGACCACCGTTCCCCTGGTGTTCGCGGCGTTCCAAAGTTTTTTTGTGGTTTTCGATGCGCTGGACAAGTTGGGGCCGATTGGCACCGATAACTTCCCGTCACTCACGAAAGTCACAGAACTGGCCGGCTCATGGGATGTCGCATTCGATCCGAAATGGGGCGGGACGCCGCAGGTGAATTTTGAAAGCCTCATGGATTGGACCAAGCGCGCGGAAGAGGGAATCAGGTATTATTCGGGTATCGCGACCTATCGTAAGGCGTTTCCAGCACCACCATCATCCGGAAAGAAAATCGTGCTCGATCTGGGAACCATCCACGACATGGCGCGCGCTCGTTTGAACGGAAAAGATCTCGGCGTGGTGTGGTGTGCGCCCTGGCAGGTGGACATCACCGATGCCATCCAAGCCGGTGACAACCTACTGGAAGTCGAAGTCGCCAACCGCTGGGTCAACCGCCTGATTGGCGACCAGCAGCCGGCCGATGCAAAATTACGGACGGTGCGATTCCCTTCGGGCTTGCTCGGCGGCAAGCCCTATCCGGCCGGCCGTTACACTTTTGAAACGCGGAGTCAGCGCGTTGGCCCGCTGAAGCCAAACACCCCTCTCCTGCCATCCGGCTTGCTCGGACCGGTGACACTCCTAACGCGTGAATCTTTTTCTCCCAAGTGAGGATCCGGCAAGCCACCCGGGGATGGAAAGCGGACCGATGGTTTCTGGAAGATTCAATTCAGAGTTTCCACTGAACGCGGGAGTTGCCGATTATCAGCTTGTTCGCCTCGTCATCGTTGGTGAAGCGCTCGGTTTCCGGGTTCCAGTCGAGCCGGCGCCCGCGCTGGATCGCGATGTGGCCGATCTGCCCGATGGTGCAGGTGCGGTGGCCGATTTCCGCGTCCGTCATCACGGTGGTGCCGCTTTGGATCGCGGAAATGAAGTCCGCTTTGTCCCCTCGGGTCGGCACGCGGGCATCGGTTTTCCGGAACACGGTGCGCAGGATTTTCGGGTCGCTGGCCTTCAATCCGCCCGCGCTGTTCCAGTGCGCCTGGATCCAGCCTTCCTCGCCTTCGACGCGCAGATAGGGAACGTCGATCTTGTAGTCGAGCTTCACCCCGTTGGCATAGCGGTAGTGGAGATCGAAGGCGAGCAGCGTGTTCCACAACCCGGAGCCGGGTTCCGGATAGCGGCCGGTGCCTTCGACGGAGACCGGTCCGGTGTGCTCGGAACCATTGATCAGGCTGGCGACGTCGATCAAGTGCGTGCCCCAGTTGGAAACCATGCCTTCGCAATAGTCGAGAATCCGCATCCATCCCGGCCGTCCTGCCAGATCCTCCGGATGCACCCGGTCGCGCGTGTATTCCTGATAGGGAGCCGGCCCCAGCCACATTTCATAATCCAGATGCGCGGGGACCGGCATCGGCGTGGGATTGCCAAGCTCGCCTTCCACCTCGCGCGGGACGCCGACCTCGAAGCGGGTGATTTTCCCGAGGTAGCCATTCATCGCGAGGTCCGCGGTCTTGGTCATGTAGGCGTTGGAGCGGCACTCGGTGTCGGTGCGGAAAACCACGCCTTTTTTCTTGGCCGCGTCGGCGATCAGGCGGCCGTCGGCGAGGTAGCGGGTGAGGGG
>JBEDKU010000360.1:0-3160 GCA_041172045.1 Verrucomicrobiota bacterium
GCCCACGATGAATCAGCTTGGTCGTGGACTGAATGGTAAACCCACGCATCGGCATTCCGCGAGCATAGCCTTTGGCTCCCTCATCCAAGGAGACGATCACCTTCATCTCGCCAATCGATGCGGATCCATCTTTGCCTGGAGACAACAACCGGATCATTGGCCGAATGGTTGGCGGCATCTTATATGGAACATCCCCAGACGGAACCTCCACTTGAGACCACCCCTCGGGCACACGGATCTCGATCGCGCAGGCGCAATGGACGCACAAGAAGATGACGGCTAGAAAGAATCGGCTCATTTTCTGGATAACGATGAGGCCATCCACGGCGGAAATGGAAGCATGAATCGTGTTAACGAGAAGCGTTACGCGTGCGGGTGAAAGTTAGAATGACGAGTGCCGCCACCAGCAGGGACATCCCCCCTGGTTCTGGAACTGTCGTAGTTGTCCCGATAACGAGTCCGGGCTGGTCATAGGTGATGGCACTTCCCAAGAGCGTAAGTCCGGCCGCTGAGTGATTCATCAGCGCCCAACCAAAACCTTGAATATTCTCACCAAAATCGCTGAATGTCCTGACTCCGAAGTAAAAGTCTCCGTAGGGAACTTGGAAGGATTGATCAGGTTGGTTAAATAGAATGAAGTCCCCTTGAGCAATGTTGTTTGGAGTGAAGCTGTCATTCGCCATCGCGAAATACCAATAGCTGCCACCGTCTAAATTCATTGTTCGGTAAATCAGATTCTGAGCACTTCGATCAAAGAAGATGGATGTGTGGCTCGCCCCGGGCGGAGGATATTGCTCTATGGTTAAAGCATATTGGTAAGTCGGGATCTGACCAAAGTCACCCGGCCCAAGGAAAAACCCTGTGTTAACGACGACAGCGGAATGCGCACATTGGATCCCTAGAATTGCCAGGAGTAATGTTTTCATTTTCTGAAATTATTTTGCAAAACGTTAGATGTGATGTCACCGCGTCATAGCGGTGACCAAGAAGTGAATTTGTGGAGCTGTTGGACGGTTGACATCCATGACTTGTTCGGTTTCTTTCATTCAGGACTGAAGCGAGAATTGAAACGCGATCCAAACGGCCGGAACGCCAACGATGACAAACCAACCTATCAATCGAACCGAAAACTTGGAAGCTTTTGGGATGAACTGCCGATTCCACTTGTCGTCAAGCGTCGCAATCCTGGCGAATATGTCCGGCATCCAAATAAACGAAAGCGGAACCATAAATAGTATCGCAGCACGAATCGCCAATACATGGCCACCGATCATAAACGCGCAAATTATCCAGGCAGCAACCAGAATGGTCGCTACGATCCGTTCTGTTGTAGCGATATTACTGCGTTGATAGTCTGGTTCATTCATCGCGGATCTTCTGATTTCTACCGAACAGACTTTGTTCGTAGCGCCCCGTCGAGCGATATCCGGCGGGAACTACGAAGGGAGGAATAGTCGTTACCTTTTGAGCTGACAAGGATTTACCGGATTCCGGGTTTGTCTATTCGGGATTTTGGAGCGGGTGGGTCGGAGGTGGGCCGACTTGCCGGATATCCATGGTGGAAAATCAAACCCGGGAGGCGATGGCGGGGAGGTTCCTGCCGACTTGGAACGGAGTTTTCGCAATGGCATGATCCGGCTGGCGGGGCCGGGGCGGATGCAGGAACGGTCTGAGCGCTCATGCCAATGGTGCGGGGTATACGCGGGAACGGATTGAACGTTCATTTGCCGAAACCGTGGTGAAGGGACGTCACCGGGATTTTTGCCAACACGAGCGCTTGCTGCGACATGGCCCGTGGCTTAGCAAGCAATGACGCGCGGTTGAAGGCTTGCGTGATCCGACATGCTTCCATGAAAAAGACCGAAAAAGGCAAACCCCGGCGGGTGGCGATCTCACTTGAGCTGGATTGGGGCTACAAACGCCACCTCGAGGTTTACGCGGGATGCCAGAAGTATGCCGACGAAGCGGGCTGGCAGTGCACGATCAATCCGGCGGTGGACCGGACTCTCAAGCATGCCGGTTCACAGCCCCCCTACGACGGGGTGATCGCCCGCGTCACCAAGCCCATCGCGGACGCGGCCCGCCAGGCGGGAGTGCCGCTGGTCAACGTCTGGCTGAACTCGCCGGTGCCGGACCTGCCAAGCGTCTATCCGGACTTCGAGGAGGCCGGCGTGCTGGCGGCGGGACATCTGCTGCGCCGCGGCTTCCGTCAATTCGGCTACCTGGGATTCCAGCGCGACATCGATGCGAACCTCCAGTTGCGGGGATTCCGCCGGGTGATCCGGGACGCGGGCTTCCCCTGCACCGTCCATCGCTTCTCCCGCACCGCCGTCGCCGGACAGGCGGTGGGTTGGGAAACCTTCGTCTCGGAGCTGGAGCACTGGATCGATACCTGGGCGACTCCGATCGGGCTCTACGTCTGCCAGGATCTTTTCTGCCGCCACCTGATCGACATTTGCCGGGCCAAGGGACTGCATGTCTCCCAGGACGTGGCGATCATCGGCACCCATAATGAATCGGAAATCTGCAACGCACCGGCACCCAGCCTGTCGAGCATCGACCTGGGCTTCGGACGGGTCGGCTACCAGGCGGCGGCCATGCTCGACCACTTGATGTCCGGCGGCACGCCGCCGACCGAAGCGGAACTGGTCCCGCCGGCGGAGCTCATCCCCCGCCAATCCACCGACGTGCTGGCGGCGAACGACCAACTGGTGGCGCGGGCCCTGCGCTTCATTTCGGAAAACAGCCACCGCCGGATCCAGGTCAATCACGTGGCCGCGGCCGTGGCGACCACCCGCCGCACCCTCGAACGCCGGTTCCGCGAATCGGTGGGCCGAAGCATCGCGGGGAGATCACCCGGCTGAGCATCCAGCGCGCTAAGCGCCGCATGGTCGAGACCGACGCGTCGATGAAGGATGTGGCGATGGACGCCGGATTCCGCAGCGCCGACCATTTTTACAAGGTCTTCGCCCGCATCGAGGGCATTCCGCCGTCCCAGTTCCGCGAGGAGCGGCAGAAGGCGTTCCCGGAGCGGGTTTGATACCATTTTCTAAAAATCCAAGCGCCCCTCCTGTTCGAAGATCGAGCCAAATGTTTTACCGCAAAGCCGCAGAGGTCGCGAAGGGACGCCAAGTGAAATTTAAGTATTGGATTCCTGATC
>JBEDKU010000361.1:0-4311 GCA_041172045.1 Verrucomicrobiota bacterium
GTGTTTGCGATCTTCGGGGAGAGAATGAGGGACGGGGAAACCTTGAGTTAAACCGAATTTTAAAAAATGGCTACGCAAATGTCGGGACAATTTCGTGACCGCTGCTTGGGGAAGCAGAAGGTGAGCCAACGGGATCCGAACCTAAAATTCCAGGGCGGTTCACCGGGACATCGGGACCGGACGAGGCCGGGTTGGTAGAATTTCCCGCGGATTCATTCCAAATGAATCCCACCAGCGTGCCGCCGGCGGAGCGCACCAGATCGGCCGCCCGCTTGAGGTCGCGGCGGTCGCTGCCACCGTCGCGCACAACCAGGCAGGTGCGGTCGGCGTAGCGGGCGATGGCGAGCATGTCGCTCACCGCGAGGACGGGCGAGGAATCGATGACCACGCGGTCGAACCAACGGTAGGCGTCTTCAAGCAGTGCGGGGAAACGGGTTCCAGCGAGCAATTCCGCGGCATCCGCACGCATTGGGCCGGACGAGAGCATGTAGAGATTCGGCAGCGAGGTGGTGAAGCAGGCGTCGGCGGGATCGATTTTCCCAGCGAGGTAGCCGCCGAGACCGGAGTCCTCGGCGGCTCCGGCCAAATGCTCGCGGCTCAGTCCCGGTCGGCGCAGGTCGGCATCGAGCAGCAGCGTGCGGTGGCCCTGCATGGCGAGCGAGGTCGCGTAGTTGAGCGCGCAGAAGGATTTCCCCTCCCCCGCCCGGGCGCTGGCGAAAAGCACGGTGCGGGCGGTGGTGCTGCCCGGCGGCGGCGCGAGGATCGCCCGCAAGCGCCTGAACGCCTCGGCCCCGGCGGACGCCGGATCGGCCACCAGCACCATGCCGTCGCCGGAGTGCTCGATCTGCGGCAGGCTCGCCAGAAGCGGAGCGCCGGTGGCCCGCGCGGCGGCGGCGGGATCGCGCACCTTGCTGTTGCCCAGTTCCAGACCGACGAGTAGCACCAAACCTGCGAGAAATCCCGCGAAAGCGCCAACGGCGGCAAACACGATTTTCCGAGGGCTGTGCGGAAATTCCGGCTGCATCGGGGTATCCTCCCAACGCAGCACCGAAGCGGGAACGGATGCCGCCAGACTGGTCTCGCGAAGGCGCAGCGCCACCGAGTCGTGAAGGGTCCGGTCCGCCTCGGCCTCGCGGCTCATGTTGCGGAACTGCTGGCGCACGCCCTCGGTGTCCACCGCGTTGCCACGGGCCTGCGCGACTTCGTTAGAGAGCTTGAGTTCGTTTTCCTTGGCGACACGGTAGCGTTGTTCCAGCGCCTGACCGGCGGCGCGCGTCGTGTCGGCCAGGTTCGCCTTCATCACATCGATCTCGTTGGAAATTTCCTTATAGACCGGGTGCTTGAACAGATAGCGCTCCTTGACGCGGGCGAACTCGGCTTCCTTCTGTTGGATCGCCTTCACCTGGGCGAGCACTTCGGTGCCGCGCTCGGAACTGGCGAGACCGGCGAGCGCCTCGGGATTCGCGGAGTCAAATTTCGCGAAGGCTTCGAACTCCGATTCCAAGCGCAGGCGGGCGGCGGTGGCCTCGGTGAGTTGCGAACTCAGCGTGCTCAACGCGTCGCGGACCGGGCTGCCGCTCTCGGTCCCTTCCATTCCAGGAACCGGATGCGTTTCACGAAATTCCTGCAACTTGCGGGCCGAGGCGTCCATCCGCTCGCGCAGCCGCTCCTCTTCGCGGGCGAGGCCTTCGCCCGCTTGCCGGGTGATCGCCTGCTGGCGGTCGGTGGTCCACTTTTCATACTCGGTGACCAGCGACTCGACCAAGCGCCTCGCCCGCGCGGGATCGGTGTCCTCGACCTGCAGGTCGATGATGCGGGTGCCGCGGCGGAGTTCGATTCTCACGCGCTTGGCGAAGGTTCCTAGCAGAGTCTGCTCGCTCGTCCCCTGCGGTGCGAAAGCGGGATCCTCGGCGAGGCGGTTCACTTCGATGACGCGCCCCAGCAAGGTCGATGCGCCAAGCCCCTGCTCAACCGAGCGCATCTGTTCGAGATCGCGGGTTTCTTCCGGAGCCACGGCGCGGATGTCCAGCACCCACGGCGCCTGGCTGCTCACATAGACCGAGCCCGTCGCCCGATAGATCTTCGGCAGACGGCTGGAAAAAGCATAGAGCGCGGCGGCGCCGAGCAACGCGAGCAAGAGCACGATCCAGCCACGACGGAGGATGATTCCCCACAAGCGACCGGGCTCCACCTTGGGTAGGAAATACGTCGGACCCGCCCCCCCCGGAGCGGGCAGTTGCGACGCCCCGGCGGTGATCGCGTGATTCTTGGATTGGGAGAGAGACATTTTCAAATGAGAGGAGAAATGATTCAGAACAGGCTTTCCGGGATGCTGACGACATCACCGTCACGCAGCGGGATGTCCGCGCCCCTGCCCGTGGTGATGTCGGATAGATTGATGATTTCCACCGGACCACCGCCGGTGCGCTTCAGGCTGATTTTCTTCACATTGGCGATGCGGGTCGCGCCGCCGGCCATGCCGATCGCTTCGACGAGCGTCAGTTCCCGGTGCGCCGGCAGCTCGAAAACGCCCGGCCGCTGCGCCTGGCCGAGAATGGTGACCGTCTTGCGGATCCGCGCCTCGATGGACACGCTCACCTCGGGCTTCACCAGATATCCGTCCGCCAGCTTGCGGGTGATGGCGGCCGCCGCCTGATCAGTGGTTAGACCCACGATCCGCACTGATCCGATCAATGGCATTGAAATCGTGCCGTCCGCCGAGAGCTGGCCGCGGGTGGTGAGCTCGTCCTCGCGGAACACGCGGATTTCCACGTTGTCCAAGCGCCCGATGACACCGGAAGAACGCTCGCCCTGGGCGGCGAGCCACATCGGCATCAGGGACGCAACGAGAGCGATCAGGAGGGCTGGAATTTTCAAATGCATACCGGGGCGAAAATGTTAGAATTTATAATTGAGTTCGAGGCCCGTCGTCGCCGCATCGTAGCCGAAGCCCGGGTCGGTGGAATTATCATCGGACGCCCTGAAGAAAAGCGAAGCATCGAGTTCGTCGGAGAATTGATAATTCAGCGCCGGACGCACAAACCAAATCTTGTCCGTCCGCGAGGGAGCGCCGGTGCTTGAGTCGGGGATGTAGTCCGCAACTTCATAACCAGCGTCGAGCAGCACGGTCCAGTTGCCACCAAGCCGTTGGGAAATCCCGGCGGTCGCGCCTTTCACGCTGTAAATCTGCCCTTCGTTCAACGCCGAGACCTCCTGCCTCTGGTAAGCGGTCACAAACAAGCGGGTGCCCACGCGAGGCGTCCAGTCAATGCGGGCGTTCACCACCGGATTCACGTCGGAACCGTTTCCCGCGTCGCGCACCTCCGCGCCACCATCCAGCGTGACACGGATTTTCTCCCTCGGCTGCCAAGCGAGCGAACCGGTCACCTGTTGGATCGTCTGGGAGGCCGCCTTCTCGATCTTCAAGCTGCCCGCCCGGTAAGCCAAGCCCACTTCGGTTTTCGGCGAGTAGGCGAACCGCACCGCGGCCTCGCCATAAATCTGGCCGGAGTCCACCAGCGCGGAGTTTTGATACTTCGTCTGCCAGCCGCCCACCGCCGCCTCCACGGACACCTTCTCACGGGCCGTCCACGCGCCGCGGATCTCGTTCTCGAGTTCGAGCCGCTCCGTCTGGGTGCCGATGTCCGCTGTCGCGTCTCCCAGGATTTCGCCGACACCTTTGTAAGTGATTTTGGAAACCTTGCCCTTCCAGCCGGCGATGACCGCCGCGGACTGGTCGATGCGGTTGTTCGACTTCTCGCTCGCATAGCTGACACCCGTCGGCTGATAGGCCAGCTGGATGTAGCCGCCCACGCCTTCCTTGCTATCGCCCTGGGTATAAGCAATCGAAGGACCGACTCGATAAACCATGTCCCCGATGGGATCCTTACTACTGAGATAGATATTCGTGTCGTATGCGGCGGCAACCACGACTGCAAGTTCAAGACCGCCGCGTCGCTCCTCATCGCGAGGGGCGATGGACTCCAAAACCGGCTCAGCCTCCACCCGTCCGTCCACCACTGACGAGACCTCCTGACCGTGTGATGATGAAACCACGGAGAACCACAGCTTCGTAGTCGTCAGGGCAAAGATCCACAAGGGACATGTCGGTTTAAATCTCATCGCGGGGGGAGCAACGCAACAACTGATCGCCCCGTAATCCGCCGCTGACAAGAAATTTCACGAATCCTAGCTATACGTGATCGCGTGATACAATCCGGGCCACCTCATGCTAGAAATTAAACAGTCGCGCGATTCGCAGCCGGAAACTCATTAATATTTCCTAAATGAAATGGTGCTACCCCTCACCGT